>NZ_DKSP01000101.1:0-5493 GCF_002472745.1 Sphingobacterium sp. UBA7253
GTTTCAGAGCAAGAAATTAGAAGAAAAGGCTTTTGAGGAGGTGTCGGGTCAAACATTGCGCGAACAGTTTGGTGAACAGATTAAACTGGTCGATCTATGTCATTTCCTAAAGGGGGCAACAAAGTCGGCGATGCGAAGATTGATTATAGGCGGTGCAGTGCAGATCGATTCAATAAAACAGCTGAATCCGGAGCTGATGCTTGATTTGAATACTTGTTTTAAAATTAAATTAGGTAAAAGGGCTTATTTTAGAGTTATCTAGTAAGGTTTGTGAGGGTATACTTTTTTAATGTTTTGCTAAAAGTAGTAAAATAACATCGTGGTCCTTTCTTAAACCATAAATAATTTCTACCTTCATATAGGAGTCTCATACTTTATTTTCATACCAATTATAGATGGAAACATATAATAATATTGTTTTGGAGCGGTTGCCCAAACATTTGAAACGCTATGTAGTAGCCCAACGATATGAACGTTATACCGCGCTGGATCAAGCATTGTGGCGTTATGTCATGCGTCAGAATTATTCTTTCTTGAAAGATGTAGCCTACTACCCTTATATTCCGGGATTGAAGAAAGCAGGATTATCCATCGCGACCATCCCGAACCTACAGGACATGAACGATAGTCTAAAATTAATTGGCTGGGGGGCTGTGACTGTGGATGGATTTATTCCGCCGGCTGCTTTTATGGAATTTCAGGCGCACCGCGTACTAGTTATTGCTGCAGACATACGTCAATTGGAACATATCGAATATACACCGGCACCAGATATTATTCACGAATCTTCAGGACATGCACCTATAATCGGTGAGCCAGATTACGCTACATATTTGCAGTACTTTGGGGAGGTTGGTACGAAAGCACTTTCTTCGGGCAAAGATTTTGAACTCTACGAAGCTATTCGCCACCTATCTATTTTAAAAGAACACGCTACAACAACGGCGGCTGAGTTGGCGGAAGCAGAGAAAAATTTGCAGATCATTCAAGATAATATGGGCGAGCCTTCGGAGATGGCATTGTTGAGCAGGTTGCATTGGTGGACTGTGGAATACGGACTTATTGGAGATCTTCATAACCCCAAAATTTATGGAGCTGGTTTACTGTCTTCTATTGGAGAAAGCGCAAGCTGCATGCAGGAAGATGTGCCTAAGTTGGCGTATGGTTTAAATGCAATCGAATATCCTTATGATATTACCAAACCACAACCACAGCTATTTGTTACACCGGATTTTGAACACCTAAAGCTCGTATTGGATAAATTTGCTGATACCATGGCTTTTCGCGTAGGGGGAAAACAGAGCCTTGACAAGGCAATAGACTGTAGAGCTGTTTGCACTGTGGAATATAGTTCCGGTTTGCAGGTGTCGGGCGTTTTTAAGCTGGCCAACGCAGATAAAAATCTCTCTTATATTCAAACACATGGACCTACAGCTTTGGCGGTAGCAGGTAAACAGCTTGAAGGCCACGGTATCATTTATCATAGCGAAGGGTTTGGCTCCCCTGTAGGACACTTGCGCGGTGCAGATAGTGACTTAGCCGATTTTGATGAAGCAACATTGATTCAATATGTTGTAGTGGAAGGGCAGCAGTGTTCGTTAAACTTTGCTTCAGGGATTATTGTATCGGGAATTGTTCAAAAGATTGTACGTCAATTTGGCAAGATTGTTTTGATTTCATTTATAGGATGCGAGGTATACCGTAGCGATAGGGAAGAGGTGTATTTTAAACCTGAATGGGGAACATACGATATGGCTGTCGGAGCGGAAATAGTATCTGTATTTGCAGGCGCTGCGGATAAAGATGCCTATGATGCGCTGGAGGAGCATTTGGATAAGGATCTATCTTCAATACCTGCCGAAACGGAAGATGTAAAACTAGTGAATTGTCATGCTGCGATACGGAATTTGCGGGACAACGGTTTTGATCAGAAAGTATGGCTGGAGATTTTCAGTCAATTGGGACCGGAAAATGCAGATCATTGGTTAGGTTTGGTTGAATTATTTGAAATTGCCCAGGCTAATGATGGAGGGGAATTAACTACTCAGGCCGAACAGAGGCTCTTGGAATTTATTATCCGATATCCAAATTTGAAAAAACTGATTGATGATGGATTGCGTGTTGCTAAGGAGGAAGATTTAAATAACCACTAAAAAGTATTATATGTGAAATTGGCTGTAAAAAAGGCGATATAAAAAAAGAGAGCTATTAAATCTATGTAGAGCTCTCCTTTTTTACTGTCTATTTAAGCTATGCCTGCAAAAGTATTTGCCAGGCTTCATTAAGTTTGCCCGCGTCTAATAGTTGGGCAGCATATTCGTGAATTTTTTGTGTGAACTTTGATGGGCTGTCTTCAAAGTTTAGCTTCAGATAGTTGAAGTACTTATCTTCTTGCTGTGGGTCTTTTAATGTTGGTCGTGTTTCTACGTTGGCCAGCAACCCCAGGTGATTTCCGGTTAATACATTCGAAAATCTAATTTTTTCTGGAAGTTGGTCTATGCCAATTCCCAGGTTACGGAGGGGCTTCGGTACAATAAATAAGTTTTCGTCGGTTACACGACAATACCAATCACCACCGAGCCGGGCTACCAGATCCAAATCTTTTTGTTGAATGGTATTGTTCTTGCCCAACAAGTGTTTATGGACATGCATATAGAGGATCTCGGCAATAACGAGATTTCCAGCTCCTGGCTCATCGCTTAATGCGACAACCTCTCTGACCCGACATTCCAGCTGGACTGGGGATTCGGCTACACGAGGTGGTGCAACTCGGATAGAGGGAATGGGCGTAAAACCCGACTTATCAAATTCATTTATTTCCTTGCCATATTCGGTACTGGCAAGTGATTGTTGCTGGACCATATCGTAGTTAACAATATTGATGACAACTTCATTAACCTCCTGTATATTATCCAATGTATGTTTGGTACTACCATCACGCATGCGTCGCAAGGGAGAGAAAACACAGATTGGCGGCTGATGGGACATCAGGTTAAAATAGCTGAAGGGGCTTAAATTTATGTTTCCATTGCTATCGATCGTGCTTGCAAAGCAAATTGGCCGCGGTGCAACAGCATACTTAATTAAATTATCTATAATAGCTTTGTCTTTAACAGATTCAAAGGTGATGGTTTCAAAGGAAGAGGTCATATCCGTAGATTTATGAATGGTATAATACAATAGAATTGGAAAGTTTTCCGAGCGCCGTGATTTCTAATTCAATCTCATCGCCAAGGTCGAGCCATTGGTCTTTATGATTAGGATCCGCTATGCGTGCTGTACCATTGAGCTCAAGAAAGCAGCCTGTTCCGACTGTCCCAGAACCGATTATATCACCAGGGGAAATTTGTACACCATAGGAAACACGTTCAATAATTTCTGCAAAAGTCCAGTGCATACTCGCAAAATTACCCGCTGAGACTTGCGTGCCGTTTACTTTACAAGTCATATTGAGCTCATAACAGTCGCCAATATGTCCTGCTGCAGGTTGAACCTTATAAGGTTCCAATTCATCCTTTGTCACCAAGTAAGGTCCAATTGCTGTTGCAAAATCTTTGCCCTTGGCAGGGCCCAAACTCAATTTCATTTCCTCCATTTGGAGTTTTCTGGCACTAAAATCATTCATAATCATATAGCCAGCAATATACTCATCTGCCTGAGCGGCGGGGATATTGATTCCTGGTTTGTTGATGACTATTGCAATTTCTAGTTCGAAATCCAGTTGATTTAAATGTAGGGGCATGCATTGAACGGGACCAGGTCCCTGTATGGACTGATGGTTGGAGAAATAAAAAACGGGAAATTCATCAAATTCAGGGATCATAGCTAATCCGCGGTTTCTTCTCGAGGTTGCGACATGCTGTCGAAAAGCGTAAGCATCACGAAAAGATGTTGGCTGTGGCACGGGGGCGATGAGTTGGATATCGTCTAGTAGACGATAGGGCCTGTTCATAGCTCCTTGACGCAAAGCTGTTTCAAAGATTTGTAGCTGATTCATGGTCTCTTCGCCACCTTTGAGGAAGTCCGACATCGTTGTGGGAAGGTTTTGATCGATGACTGAGCAACTATAAAAGCGGTCGTCTATAACAATGCCCAATTCTTGTTGACCATTTTTAGTGCTAGTGACAATTCTCATATATGAAGTGTTCTATTTGGTTATTCAATGTTGTTAGCATTCGACACAAATATATTGTATAAGATTTGAAAAAAATATTTCTTCTCTTGAAAATAGAAAAATATTCTTACCTTTATTAAAGCATTATAAACTATAAAAAATGATCAATCGTGGTGTACATCGCTTTGCGTCCTCCATGCCCTATGTTGCTTTTAATAAAGCAATCATAGCTGATATCGTTTTTGCACAATACTAATCTTCTCTTTTACTACTTGCCGATAGTTCTATTGGCAATTTGGATATTCATTTAATTTTATAACCGTTTAAATCGTAGAATTATGCCATTTTATGTTAAACAAGGGCAAATTCCAATGCAGCGACATACTGTTTTTAGAAAGCCCGATAACACGCTTTATGCCGAGGAATTAGTATCCACACATGGTTTTTCCAGTCTTTATTCCTTAGTGTACCATTGTCATCCACCCACACTCGTTAAACAAATAAGAGAGCCTTATGATGTGTCTCCCCGGATTGCCCGCGACAAACATCTTAAACATACCAGTCTAAAGGGATTTCAGGTACAGGCAAAAGATGACTACCTCGAAAGCAGGACACCTGTGTTGGTTAATCAGGACTTACATATATCCTTAGCAGCTCCCCGTCGGTCGATGGATGACTATTTTTATAAAAATAGCCAGGCAGATGAGATTGTCTTCATCCATCAGGGGATGGGGAAACTCAAGACTGGATATGGGAGTATCCCCTTCAAGTATGGAGATTATTTGGTAATCCCCCGAGGAACGATTTATCAAATGGAATTTGAACAGGAAGATAATCGACTGTTTATTGTTGAATCATTCTCTCCCGTACGTACGCCCAAACGTTATCGCAATGAATTTGGTCAATTGATGGAACATGCGCCCTTTTTTGAGCGGGACATTCGGGTACCTCAAAATTTGGAAACTTTTGATGAACTGGGTGACTTTGAAGTGATGATCAAGAAGCAAGGGATGATTTATCCGTATGTTTATGGGAGCCATCCATTTGATTTTGTTGGTTGGGATGGCTATCATTTTCCATGGGCATTTTCGATTCATGATTTCATGCCGATAACAGGTAAATTGCATCAACCGCCACCCGTTCACCAGACCTTTGAAACAGACAATTTTGTCTTATGCAGTTTTTGCCCTCGTATGTATGATTACCATCCTCATTCGATTCCAGCACCATATAACCATAGTAATGTAGATTCAGATGAAGTCCTATATTATGTGGATGGCGATTTTATGAGTCGAAAATCCGTGGAAAGGGGACAGATAACGTTACATCCAGGTGGTATACCGCATGGACCTCATCCAGGGACGGTGGAAAAAAGCATT
>NZ_DKSP01000050.1:0-493 GCF_002472745.1 Sphingobacterium sp. UBA7253
CTTCAGATTTTTTTCCTCAACAGTCGCTTTAGACATATTGTAAAATTGCAGGAAACTGGCATTGATATGATTCAGGATCGTACCATTTATGAAGATGCTTATATCTTTGCCGAAAACTTGTATGATATGGGTTTAATGAGCGCACGTGATTTTGAAAACTATAGTAATATTTTTCAAAGCATTATCCACTATATCAAACCGCCAGATTTATTGATTTACCTCAAAGCCTCTGTCCCTACCCTGGTGAATAATATCCAAAAAAGAGGCCGTGACTATGAATCCGCAATTCGCTTGGATTATCTGTCGAAGCTGAACGATAAATACGATAAATGGATCAATAATTACAAAGAAGGTAAGGTCATGATTCTGGACAAGGACAATCTGGACTTCACCAAAAACCCAGAAGACCTCGGCGATATCATTCAAAAGATCGAAGCCGAATTATTCGGATTGTTCGAATAATCAACGAATTAAAAAGCCTGTAAAATAACGT
>NZ_DKSP01000050.1:716-3256 GCF_002472745.1 Sphingobacterium sp. UBA7253
GTAAAATAACGTTATTTTACAGGCTTTTTGATAAATTCCAATTGCCCATCCATTGATAAAAAATAAAAGATGAAATTTTTAGGTATTATCCCTGCTCGATATGCATCGAGCAGATTCCCTGGAAAACCCCTGATCGACATCGAAGGAAAAACGATGATCCAGCGTGTCTACGAACAGGTCAAAAAATCAACAAAATTAAACGAAGTTGTTGTCGCAACCGACGATCAACGGATAGCACAAACTGTACTTTCCTTTGGTGGCAAAGTCGTCATGACAGCAGAGCACCACCAATCGGGAACAGATCGTTGCGCCGAAGTTATAACGGATATAGAAGGTTATGATGTTGCCATCAATATACAGGGTGACGAACCCTTTATTGACCCCGCGCAAATTGATCTTTTAGCACATTGTTTTGAAGATACCACTACGCAGATAGCGACCCTAGTCAAAGAAATTACTGCGGAGGAAGAACTATTCAATGTAAACATCCCTAAAGTTGTCCGAAACAGCAAAGGAGAAGCAATCTACTTTAGTAGGCAGACCATTCCTTTTTTAAGAGGTGTGGAAAAAGACCAATGGTTACAAAAGCAAACATTCTATAAACATATCGGAATATATGCTTACCAGGTAGATACATTAAAAGCCCTGACACAACTTCCCATTTCTATGCTAGAAGAAGCAGAGGCATTGGAACAGCTGCGCTGGATAGAAAACGGTTACACCATTCAAACGGCAATTACAATGCATGAAACTGTCGCGGTGGATACAAAAGAAGACCTCGCTAAAATATTAAGACTATTTTTTAATAAATAGTAAAGCTTACCGGTGTTCGGTATAGTATAACGACCGGACACCTTCCAATAGTACCTGCTTATCCGAATCACTTAATTTGATCATCTGCGCTTTTGCTCTGATCAATTCATCCAATTGCAATTTGGTACTCACACCAACGAGTGCTGTACCAACAGCTGCGTTAGAAAGCACATAAGATAGTGCAACAATCATATTGTCTTTTCCGATACGTTTGGAAAGATTTGCCAAGTTTCTCACGATATGGGCCACCTCTCCCGAACTATACTGAAGAAAAGGTTCAATAGGTTTGTTGATGAGAACACCTTTGGCTAATACACCGCGTACGACGATACTTACACCCCGTTCTTCCAACAAGCCACTGATTTCTTCTACTGGTCTTCTATCCAATAGACTGTATTGCATCATTACTGAGGCAATGTCAGATTTGGACAAAAATGCCTTGATAACGTTTGGGCGAATTGATGAAAGGCCATAAGCACGGATTTTCCCTTGTTTCTTCAACAACTCAAACGCTTCAACAATCTCCTCTATCGGATCTTCTATTGTACCACCATGTAACTGATAGAGGTCGATGTAATCCGTTTTTAAACGTGACAACGAACCTTCCACAGCCTTGATAATATAGTCCCTCGAAGCCTTCCAATCCCAACCGGATCCATCTGCACGCCAAAGGTTACCAACTTTCGACGCCAAAACAATATGCTTGCGAAAGCTTTGCACACTCTCCCCGACGATCATCTCGTTTAGGCCTTTATCGTAGAGATCAGCGGTATCAAAGAAAGTGATCCCGTTCTCGTAAGCTTTTTGGATAATATCTTTGGATTGTTTGGACTGATTGCCTTTTAGCGACATACAGCCCAAACCTATTTCCGAAACGATTAAGCTTGTATTTCCTAATTTACGTTGTTCCATCTGCACCAATATCAAGCAATTCTACCTCAAACACCAATGTGCTGTTTGCAGGAATTTCACCTGTCGCCCGTTCGCCATACGCTAATCTACTAGGTATAAAAAATTTATATTTTGCCCCTTTGGACATTAACGGGATTCCAATCTGCCAACCCTTGATCACCTGACCCAAGGATAGTTTCAATGGCTCCTTACGGTCGTATGAGCTATCAAATTGCTTTCCATTGAGTAAGGTACCTCTATAATGTACTGTTACCTCATCGTCACTTTTTGGTTTTGGACCTTCCGCCTCATTTAGAACAAGATATTGAATTCCTTCAGCTGTAGATTTCATCCCAACAACCTTTGCATTTTCGGCAAAAAATTTATCTTCTTCAGCACGGCTAGCAGCCTCTTTTTTAGCACGAACGTCCATGATCGCCTGCTGGATAACAGCTCTTCCTTGGCCATCTTCCAATAGCGATTTCTCCCCTTTCAAGACATCCGAAATTGCTTTTGCAATAACATCTGACTTCAAGTAATCGATCTCAATAGATTTTAGTGAATTTCCGATATCGGCACCAAACGCATATGACACAGAATCGGCCTTCGTTTTCAGTTGATTTGTTGTACTTGATTTAGTTGCGACGACCTTCTTCTTCGCCGTCATGTTCGTTTTTTTTTGTTGGGCAAATCCTGTGACTGTTGTCAAGGATAATAGGGCTAATGCAATATACTTCATGTTTGTTCAACGGTGCTTCTGCACGATTTCATTTATAATTTCCTGCGTGATATTAGGGTAATCAACTTCAACCCTAGATTTACTGTTGAGCCAGGCT
>NZ_DKSP01000050.1:3337-6944 GCF_002472745.1 Sphingobacterium sp. UBA7253
ATGTTTTTCTGTTTTAAGCTCGAAATTACAGGCACCCCCATCTCTTCCAATGACGCTGCATTCAAATGCTGCTCATATTGGTTTTTCATCGGGATAACTAACAGTTTCTTTTTCAAATATAACGCTTCTGCCGGTGTTTCAAAACCTGCCCCACATAAAACTCCAGAAGAAGATGCCATACTATCAATAAAAGATTGGTTATTGATCGGTCTTATCGTTACATTTTTCATGTCAAATGCCTTCGAATTATGTTTGCTAAAAACATCCCACTTCACATCCGGAAACTTCATCAAATGCTTTAAAAGATGCGCATCGTCATATGCTGGGAGGTAAACCGTATAATGTCCCTGATCTGTCACGTTCAATTCACGAACAGCATTACGGATAACCGGTTGGTAAATATTCTTGGCGTACCGCTTGAAATGGAAACCATAGGAATGGGTAGACGGAGCATAATTTTTCATAATAAATTTGCCCAGCATATCACTATCTTCTGGCTTAGGACTCGATGGATCTAAGGCAGCGATCTGATGGCTCAACCCAATGCAGTCCAAATCTTTTGAATGACAAGCCCAAGCAGAAATCGGTTCAAAATCATTGATCACCAAATCATAGTTTTCTATAGGCAAGCTCTTAATTTCATTCGTAAATTTACGGATCGTCGAACTCATAAATGTTTTCCACAGATCTACTCCGCCGGATTTACCAAAGATAAAACTCAACCCGTGAAAACGGTATTTCACTTCGAAAGGTAATGATAGATCTGCTTGAATTCCACTAACCAAAACATCGACTTCCCCTAACTCTCTCAAACAGGGGACAATATCCATTGCCCGGCTCAGATGTCCATTTCCTGTCCCTTGTACGGCATACAATATCTTCATAACGACTGTATTTTGTGTCGGCAAATTAATCAATTTTAACGAGTATCAATATTATTTTATTGTTTAGTTATGTTAAGAAAATATAAATTAACATCAATAAAAAAAATCGTTAATCCATTTTTAATTTTCCTTTACGTATATTTAATATCAACAATTAATTAATAGCCAGTTTGATACCCCATGAAGTCTCTATTTTATCGAATGCTTTGCATAGTCGCCATGCTAATTTTAACATCGTGGGGATTTTTTGCTCATAAAAAAATTAATCATTATGCCGTCTTTGCGCTCCCCGCTCAGTTGGCTAAGTTCTATAAATCCAATATTGACCTTATTACCGAAAAAGCTGTTGATCCAGATAAACGCTGCTTCACAGACAGCGCTGAAGGCCCAAGACATTTTATAGATTTAGAGGACTACCGCAAGGAAAGTACAGTTGACTCCATGCCGATACATTGGTCACAGGCCAAAGAGAAATTTCAAGAAAGGCAATTGTTAAAAAATGGTATTGTGCCCTGGCAAATCAATCTTACCTATCAAAAGCTTGTTAAGGCCTTTCAAGCAAAAGATTATAAACGGATCATCAAACACTCAGCAGAACTCGGCCATTATATTGCTGATGCCCATGTTCCATTGCACACGACTAAAAATTATAATGGACAGCTGACGAATCAACTCGGTATACACGCATTCTGGGAGAGCCGCTTACCGGAAATGTTTTCAGAAAAATACAACCTTCGCGTTGGAAAAGCCAACTATATCAAAGATCCCTTAGCGGAAGCCTGGGGTATCGTCCGTGAAAGCAATCGCCTTGTGGATTCTGTATTGAGCATTGAAGCCCGGCTTAATCGTCAATTTAAGGCATCTCAAAAAAAATCTTTTATTGAGCGAAACAATCAATTGGTATGGACCTATTCCGACAGTTATGCTAGAGCTTATCATGAAGCCATGAACGGTATGGTTGAAAGGAGAATGCAAAAAACCATTTTACGCGTTGCTTCCTATTGGTATTCAGCCTGGCTCGAATCCGGCCAACCCGACTTGACTAACATCGAAAAAATAAAAAGCAGCGACAAGCAAGATCACATCGATATAACGGGGAAAAAGCGTATCGGCCGAGAAGAATGGATGTAAGAAGGTTACAAAATATCATCCGGACTACCAGTATTATTCATGCCGGACTATTTATTTTTTAGTCAGCTAAGCTACTTTTGCAGCGTAAAATCTAGGAAAGCATGTTGAATAAGAATATTACGTTAACAAACCTTGCATTAGTGCTGAGTATTGGAGCTGCGACTGCTCAGATTAAAGACACAACCACTTTGGGCGAAGTCATCATTAATCAAAATCGCTTACAGATCCCTTTTTCAAAACAGAGCAAAAATATCCAAATATTGACGCAGGAAGATATACAGAGACTACCAAATCGATCAATCAACGAGTTGCTTAGCAATATCCCAGGCGTTGATATTCGCCAACGTGGACCATTTGGTTCGCAGGCAGATATAAGTATCGACGGTGGGTCTTTTGAACAGACGGCGATCCTACTCAATGGTGTTAAAATCACTGATCCACAGAGTGCCCATCACAACATGAACCTTCCGGTTCCTCTAGAGGCCATCGAGCGCATCGAAATAATTCGGGGGCCGGCTTCACGGATTTTCGGTATTAATGCACTAACCGGTGCCATTAACATCGTAACAAAGAAAATTGAATCAAATCAAATTAGCGCCCAGGTATATAGTGGTTCTTCATTCAAAGATAATGAGCAGACAAGTGCAGGCAAGTATTATGGTAAAGGTGTTCAGCTTGGCTCACAGTTCTTAACCAAGCAAACAAGCCACGGTTTATATTTTGGTCACGAAGATTCGAATGGACAACGCTATAATACAGCCTCCAACAATAATAAACTCTATTATGACGGTACATATCAACCGAATACAGCCAATATGATAAAAGCCAATGTTGGCTATATCAACAATCAATTTGGAGCCAATGGTTACTATGCTGCGCCGAGTGACAAGGAAGCTTATGAACAGGTTAAGACAGCTTTCGCTTCCCTGCAGTCCAAGCATCAATTAACACAGGCATTTTCCATCAGTCCACGTCTCAGTAATCGCTACAACGAAGATGAATATTGGTATTTAGGCAGAGAAACAACCAAAGGTAGATCCAAACATTACAGCAACGTCTTCGGAGCAGAAATCAATGCTACATTGGAGCAAAGTTATGGTACATTTGGCTTAGGATTAGAAAGTCGATTTGAACGCATCAATAGCACCAGTATTGGCGACCATAACCGGGAGAATTACGGCGGCTACCTTGAATTCAAAACAGAGGCGATCAAAAAACTGATGATCAACTCTGGTGCCTACATCAATTACAACTCAAAATTTGGCTGGCAGGTATTCCCGGGTCTAGATTTGGGATATGATATTACCGAACATTGGAAGATTGTAGTCAACGCAGGTTCTAGCCAGCGGATCCCTTCCTTTACGGATCTTTACACCAATCAGACAGCCAACGTCGGAAACCCCACACTGAGCTCTGAAAATGCCTATCAGATCGAAAGTGGTATAAAATACTTATCCAATCGGATTATTGCTCAAGCGGGCTATTTCCATCGAAGGATAAGCGATTTCATAGACTGGCAAAAAGAGGATGCCACTACAGGAAGCGGAACGATCATTCCCTGGAAACCAATAAATATTGGAAAAAATAAAATT
>NZ_DKSP01000050.1:7003-17594 GCF_002472745.1 Sphingobacterium sp. UBA7253
AATAAAATTGATGGATTCAATGCTTCATTCCGATATAATATCAATGATCCCAGCGCAACGACACGATACTTTACAACGCTAAGTTATAATTATCTCAACCCAAGCATAACATTAGCAGACGGGATACTATCCAAATATGCTATTGAAAGCTTAAGGCATCAAGTTATTGCCAACTTTACCATAAACCACAAGAACTGGATGTTAACTTCTGCAAACCGCTTTAATGAGCGTATCAGTTACAAATCTTATTTCATCGCTGACGTAAGAGGATCGTACCAACTCCACGACTTAAACATCTTTGTGGATGTTCAGAATATATTTGACAAGAGTTATATAGAAGCTGCCGCCGTTCCAATGCCCGGTCGTTGGTTTAGTATCGGCGCAAAATATAAACTGAACTATTAAACCCGATCAAATGGCAAAATCGGTTCTCTTCCCTTTTCCCATCAATTATAAAAAAGTCCCAAATGGAATGACCATTTGGGACTTTTCATTGTGCTATTGACACATAGAAGCATGTACCATGCCCTAGTTAAGAAAACGCCAACTATAAAATAAGTTACTTTTTCTTGGGAAGAACAGATAAAATTCCCCCAATTAAATGTTTTTGGAACTCGGGTTCGTCATAGGACTCATCGGTATGTCCAAGCCCGGTATAGAAGACTTTCCCTCCGTCGTAGGTCTGGGTCCAGGAGATTGGATGTTGATCCCCCATTTTTCCACCTTGGTAGCTTTTTTCATCCAAATTCATCAACACATGCAATCCGTCCTTCACGTCCTTGAAATTATACCATTCATCTTTGTGCCACCAGATCGGATCGAGGTGCTTGGTGGCCGCATGTTTTCTATCCAGCACATCAATTTTGGCTTTTTGTACGGCAGGATGAGATGCAAAATATGCCCCTACAAGGCCGTTATACCAGGGCCAATCAAACTCCGTATCCGTCGCTGCATGAATACCCACAAACCCTTTTCCTGATTGGATATACCGCACAAAAGCTTCCTGTTGCGCATTATCGAGAATATCGCCAGTTGTACTCAGAAAGATAACAGCGTCATATTTTTTCAATCCCTGATCTGTAAACAGAGCAGCATCCTCCGAATGATCAGATTTTATCTTTTCTTTATCTAGCAACTGTTTAAGTACCTGCGCACCCTTTTCGATGCTTCCGTGTCTAAACCCTTTTGTCTTGCTAAAGATCAATACTTGCCTTTGTGCCTGAACAGCAGCTGATATCCCCAACAGGAGAAACAGAAAAATGAAGATTCTATTCATGATATAAATGGTTATTATGATGATTTAAGTTTAGGTTTACTATTTTCCGCAACGAAATCGCGATAAAAATAGCTGTACAGAAATGCCGCGCATTCTCCCGATACACGGCTTTTCTGTTTTATTATTGTGTGATTAGCTCACGGTAAAAATCAAGACTTTCTATAATATCATCCTCAGAAACGTAGATATCATATTGACAACTGCCAATTTGGTCAAGCAATGCGAAACCGATCTGATTGGACAGGTTTTTCTTATCATTTCGCATCAGATCCAACAAGGCTGTATCAATGGATGAATCAAATGTGTAATCGTTGAAATATTTTCTAAAAGTTTGGATCAAATCGTTTAATTCATCCAAAGGCAAGCCATTCAATTTATGCGATAGATACCCCTCACAAATCATTCCTACTGCAATAGCTTCTCCATGTAATAAAGGTGAAGCATCGTTCAACAAAGAGTATCCCTCAATAGCATGACCAATTGTATGGCCAAAGTTTAAAATTTTACGCAGTCCTTTTTCTTTCGGATCCTCAAGGATAACACGGTTTTTGATCGAAACAGAATGTTTGACCAAAGAATTATCGATTTGATCGATCTCCAATGTTTTCACTCGCTCATAATAAGCCCGATCGAAGATCAGGCCATGTTTGATTACTTCAGCAAAACCTGAGATTAACTGACGTTGATCTAAAGTTTTCAAAAACTGGCTTGAAATAAAAACAGCCTGGGGTTGTGCAAAAGTTCCAATAATATTTTTCACACTTCCCATATCAATACCGGTTTTACCCCCTACTGATGCATCTACCTGGGAAAGTAAAGTCGTCGGAATTTGAATAAAATCCATCCCTCTTTTGAAAGTCGATGCGGCAAATCCTCCCATATCAGTCACCACACCACCGCCAAGATTGATCATCAATGAATGTCTATCAGCTCCGAAATCGAGCATATTATGCCATACACCAATACAGAAATCAATATTTTTATTTTCTTCGCCCGGATCTACTTCTATCACATCATAATTCGCTAAATTGGGTAAAGCTTGCTGAAATAGCGGCAAACAATTATCCAAAGTATTGGTATCCACCAATACGATGATCTTTGAGTAATTGCGCTCAGCTAAAAACGCCTCTAAAGAGGCCAACGTATCATCAAAATATACCTGATAGCCCAAACTTTCTATGACTTCCATTCTATGATTCTTTAAGGTTTAAGTTTTCTATTTACCAATATTGTTTAATATTACACCAATTTTATTTCCATCCCATCAAATTCAACAACATCTCCTGGTCTTAATTTGAGTCTTTTCCGGTAATCAACCTGCCCATTATACTTCACATACCCTTCCGCCACAACCCATTGAGCCATAGCACCATGCTCCACCCAATTTAAAGCTTTAAGTAACTGTATAAGCTGGATATATTCGCCCTCGATTTTAAATTCTTGCATTTCACAAAAATAGTGGTTTCACTGAGGAATACAAGAATTATCATCGTTTTAATGCTTACTAAATTGCTACATTTGCCTTATTGCAAATAAAGATTATGATTGAGAATTCTGAGCCCAAGACATTATCCTTTGATAATACAGAGATTGCTTTTAAAAGTAAAAGCGATAAGGATTTGGAAAGAGCGTATTGGTTATTCAAAATAATAGCGAATAACTTCTTGACAAAAGTAGGTCCGTCAATGACCAACTTTGCCCTGAACATAGGACTGCCTATCCAAGGCATTATCCGTAAAACAATCTTCAAACATT
This sequence comes from Sphingobacterium sp. UBA7253, assembly GCF_002472745.1. Classification (NCBI taxonomy): domain Bacteria; kingdom Pseudomonadati; phylum Bacteroidota; class Sphingobacteriia; order Sphingobacteriales; family Sphingobacteriaceae; genus Sphingobacterium; species Sphingobacterium sp. UBA7253. The sequence goes on from NZ_DKSP01000050.1 coordinate 10,035, forward strand.
TTTGTGGTGGAGAAACCATCGCGGGTTGCGAAGCAGCAATCAACGAATTGGGAGAGAATGGTGTAGGGACAATATTGGATTATTCCGTTGAAGGAGAAGAAACAGAAAGTGCATTTGACGCCTGCTGCGAAGAGGTATTACGTACCGTAGTTGCGGCCAGTAAAAACAAGTACATTCCATTTTCAGTATTTAAACCAACTGGATTAGGACGTTTTGAGTTATTTGAAAAGGTCAACGCCAAAGAAACTTTAACAGAGGCAGAACAAGGAGAATACCAACGCATGTTGGATCGTACTGACCGTATCTGTAAAGCATGTCATGCCGCCGGTGTAAAAGTTTTAGTGGATGCTGAACATTCATGGATTCAAGATGCGATCGATGATATTGCACGTGAAATGATGGAAAAATACAATATGGAGAAACCAATTGTATATAATACTTATCAATTGTACCGTAGTGATAAGTTGGCATCTTTGAAAGCCGACTTTGAATACGCAAAAGTTAGAGGCTTTCACATGGGTGCTAAGATCGTTCGTGGTGCCTACATGGAGATCGAACGTGCTCGTGCTGCACAAAAAGGTTATTCCGATCCCATCCAGCCAAATAAAGAAGCTTCCGATAGAGATTATAATGAAGCTATTGAATTTATCTTGGACCACCTGGACAACTTTGGGCTAATGGCGGGTACACACAATGAGGACAGTAGCATGTTATTGGCGAAGGAAATTGACAGACGTGGTATCGATAGATCCACCGATCGCATCTTCTTTGCGCAATTATTGGGTATGTCTGACAACCTGAGCTTTAACTTAGCGGCACATGGCTATAATGTTGCTAAATACATGCCTTATGGACCGGTTAAAGCGGTGATGCCATACCTTTTCCGTAGAGCACAAGAAAATACTTCCGTCGCAGGAGCGACAGGTCGGGAGCTCGGGCTTTTGATCAAAGAAAAACAAAGAAGAAAAGCTAGTCGATAACGACTAGCTTTTTTTATAATTGGCGGGCATCAAGTCCATCTACTCAAGGAACTATGCTCAAATGGTCTCCAAGAAACACCCTACTTTTGAAAAGCACAAAAGCACTTTACCTATCACTCGACTCCCCTTCATCCTTTTGAAACAAGCTAATTACAAAATCATTCCATATTCTTGAAACTATTATTTATGTTTGCAAACTTTTCCCTTAAAACAAAGTTCATACTGGAAGGGTGCTCCCCCGGAGCTTAAAAGAATACGATTTGAAATGGAAGAAAAACTTAGATTATTTGATCTTGCACGTCAACAGATGGGCAAATACCCCGATCTTGATATGTTTGCACACAAAGTGGACGGCAAGTGGAATTATATCAAAACAGCAGATTTTCTTGAACAAGTAGACAGCCTCTCCAAAGGGCTGATTGAACTTGGCGTGAAACCCAACGAGAAAGTTGGCCTCATTGCCGGCAGCAGTATGGAATGGCATTTGATTGACTTTGCAATCCAGCAAATTGGTGCAGTGGTGGTGGCCATCTATCCAAATATTACGGATACAGACTATCAATATATCTTTAATGACGCCGAAATCAGGGTTTGCATCGTCAGTAACAAAAGCCTGTACGATCGCCTGATGAATCTAACCGACTCAATCTATACATTGAAGTATATTTTTTGTATCGCAGATCAGGAAGGCACACGTAGCTGGAAAGAACTGAATGATATAGGCTCCAATTGCTCCCTAGAAAAACTAGCAGCACTACGTGACCAGGTTAAACCTGAAGATCTCGCTACCCTGATTTACACATCCGGTACAACGGGCAAACCAAAAGGCGTAATGCTGTCACACAATAATATCTTTTCCAATGTATTGGGCGCAGCAGAAATTACCCCTTGTAAAGCTTATGACCGCGGACTGACCTTCCTCCCTCCTTGTCACGCCTACGAGCGTATGGTTTTATATACCTATATGTATCTTGGCTTTACGATCTATATCGCAGAATCTTTTGACAAGATTGGTGATAATCTGAAGGAAGTAAAACCTCATATCATGACCGTTGTCCCACGTATTCTTGAAAAAGTTTATGAGAAAATCATGAAAACAGGTCATGATCTCAGTGGTTTCAAACGCAAAGTATTTGATTGGGCTGTTTCAGTTGCAGAAGAATATGATCCAAATTCTGAGAAAAGAAGTCTATCCTATAATCTCAAACTAAAGCTTGCCAAGAAACTTGTCCTTAACAAATGGTATGAAGCATTAGGTGGCGAATTACTTACCGTTGCCTCTGGATCAGCCTCTCTTCATAGTAAACTAACACGTGCCTTCTTAGCTGCAGGAATTCCATTATATGAGGGTTACGGCATGACCGAAGCCTCCCCACTCATTTCGGTCAATCATTATATCAAAGGAATACGCATAGGTACTGTTGGCCTTCCTGTCCGTTTTGTTGAAATAAAACTTGCTGAAGACGGAGAAATATTAGTAAAAGGCCCTAATGTCATGATGGGATACTATAAGAACAAGGCCGAAACGGATAAAACGATCATTGATGGATGGCTGCATACCGGAGATATAGGAAAGTGGGAAGATGAAAAATTCTTGAAAATCATTGACCGAAAAAAAGAGATGTTCAAAATTTCGGGCGGGAAGTACGTCATACCACAACCTATCGAAACCAAGCTCGTTGAATCTAAATTTATTGAACAGGCAATGGTTATCGGTGACGGGATGAAGTTTGCTTCTGCCTTTATTGTACCAAACTATGCCCATTTGTTGGATTGGGCCAGAACAGATGCTCCTGAACTTGCAACCATGACAAAGGATGATTTTCTGACTGACCCTGCCATTGTAAAAAAAGTCAATCAGGAGGTACGTCGTGCGAACCAGCACTTTGGTAACTGGGAGCAGATTAAGAAACCAATTATTTTAACAGATGAATTTACTATTGAAAATGGAGAGTTAACACCAACCTTGAAAATGAAACGAAAAGTAATTCTCGAACATCATCAAGAAGAGTTCAATAACCTCTATCAGATGGAGATGGATTAAGGATTAACAAATCAAAATTTTGACATAGCGCGCTATATTTATACGAGTAAAACATGAAATTATTAAAGGATAGAATCCTTCATGACGGTAAAAGTCTTGCAGGAGGCATACTTAAAGTAGACAACTTCATCAATCACCAGATGGACCCCGTATTGATGAAATCTATTGCGGTGGAATTTGTCCGTCGTTTTGCAGACCTCCCGATCAATAAAATCATTACAATTGAAGCAAGCGGAATAGCCCCAGCGATCATGCTTGGCTACCTTTTGGAATTACCGGTTGTATTTGTAAAAAAAGCAAAACCGACCACCATGGCTGATATGTATGTAAGCCAGGTGCATTCATTTACCAAGAACCGAACCTATGACATCTGTGTCAGCAAAGAGTTTCTTACGCCGAGCGACAATGTTCTTTTTATAGACGATTTTTTGGCCAATGGGAATGCCGCTTTTGGTATGCTCGATCTCGTTAAACAATCGGGGGCTTCAGTATTGGGCATGGGATTTATTATTGAAAAATCCTTCCAGGAAGGTGGCAAAAGATTAAGAGAATTGCCCGATTTAAGAATTGAATCGTTAGCGCGGATAAAGTCGCTTGAAGTGAATAAAGTCAGTTTCGAAGAAGAATAGCAAAAAGAAAAGCCTCATCTTCCTAAAGATTGAGGCTTTTTTATTCAAACAACAAGATAAATTCTTTCTAATCCCAACGGTAGTCGTTGTAAAAATCTTCAGGATGTCTGCTAATTGCAACATCTTTTACAATCCGGATATTGGCTGCTCCCAAGTTGACATTCAACATAAAAGAAGGTACGTTTGCTGAAAAATTCCAACGACCATTGCGCATATACACGTAACCTCCTCTGTAAGGATCGTAGAATGTTTTGTAATCTCTAAAGTATACATGGTGTCTACTATCGTAACGATGTGCACTTGCCCAGGCCGGTGCTCCATGACGGTATCCTTTTCGGTATGACTTAGCTACTTCTTTATGATACTTACGGTCTTCTTTTTCGCGTTTTTCTAAATATTTTCGATATTCCTTATCCCTTTTCTCTTCATATTTTCTACGCTCTTTGTCCTGTTTCCATTCACGTTCATGTCCACGATGTTGAGCCGAAGATTGTTGAGGAGCGATTAAAACCAGCCCTCCAATTGCCAACGCGAAGTATATCATCTTTCTCATAACAGTATAATTTAAATTTAAAAATCAATTCCACTCTGCCTGTGTTCCATTCTTTTTTACAAGCGTTTCTATGGGTATGACTTCAATGTTTGAACAAAGGTTTAATCGATCAAGATGAATTTAATTTGTGCTGCAATATATAGAATCCATTACTTCAATTTAACGTATCTTTGTACCATGTCAAATACGGGATATATCACTGAAGATACCATTGTTGCATTAGCGACATCTTCCGGAACAAATGGCGCTATTGCTGTCATACGCGTTTCGGGCCAAAATGCCATAAAAATTACGAACGAAATATTTAAAGGAAAGAACCTACTTCAACAAGCATCACATACCATCCATTTTGGAACCATACGCGATGGCGAAGAGATCATTGACGAAGTATTGGTCTCCTTATTTGTAGCTCCGAACTCCTATACGAGAGAAAATTCGGTGGAAATATCAACGCATAACTCCAAATATATTATCGAGCGCGTTGTAAATTTACTCATCAAAAAAGGAGCACGTGCCGCCCGTCCGGGAGAATTTACCCTACGTGCATTTCTCAATGGCGGAATGGATTTATCCCAAGCAGAAGCAGTTGCCGATTTAATTGCATCTAATTCTGCAGCCTCACATCAAGTGGCGATGCAGCAGATGCGTGGCGGCTTTTCCAATCAGCTTAAATCCCTTCGTGAAGATCTCATTCACTTTGCTTCACTGATTGAATTAGAGCTTGATTTTTCGGAAGAAGATGTGGAATTTGCCAACAGAGATCAGCTAAAAAATCTAATCAATAAAATACAGGTTATTGTTCAAAAATTAGTGCAGTCTTTTGAACAGGGTAACGTCCTAAAAAATGGTGTTCCTGTTGTTATTGCCGGGAAACCTAATGTAGGAAAATCAACCCTATTGAACGCTTTTTTAAACGAAGAACGTGCCATTGTTTCAGATATTGCAGGAACAACGCGCGATACCATTGAAGATGAAATTAATATTCATGGCGTCACGTTCCGATTTATTGACACAGCAGGTATACGTGAGACGGCAGATGTTATTGAAGCAAAAGGTGTTGAGCGTACCCGTGAAAAGATGAAACAGGCGAGATTGATCATTTACCTATTTGACCCTACACAGGACAAAGTCGAGGAAGTACAAGCGCAATTACCTGAAATCGAGCGCCTACAAATTCCATTTGTCACCATTATCAATAAATCAGATTTGCTTTCTGAGGCGCAAAAAGAGGTTTACAATGTCCTTAATCCGCTTTACATTTCAGCGAAAGAACAAATCGGTGTCGAGGAACTGAAAGACGAATTGATCAATCGTGTACATTTAGGAAATTTAAATACCGACGATGTCATGGTCACCAACATCCGTCACGTAGAAGCGCTACAAAAAACAGCAGATTCACTGGAACGCGTAATCTATGGGATTGACAATCCTGTCACTTCTGATTTCCTAGCGATGGATATACGCCAAGCCTTATATCATCTTGGTGAAATCACCGGAAGTGTTTCTACAGACGATTTATTGGATAATATCTTTTCCAAGTTTTGTATCGGAAAGTAAATCTTAATTAACGATAATAAACAATAACCATCATTGATTATAAATCACTTAAAATAAACATTTTAAGTGATTTTTTTCATTATTAATGTTTATCTTTAAAATGTATTACCGCTCAAATAAAACTGAATAGTCCTGGTTTTCTTCAAAATTAAACCCACCTACTTTCCAGCTATACTGTCCATTAGAATTTCTCACAGCTACATGGACTGGACTTGCCGTAGTGCTATGATTATAAAAAACAACTATTGAAGATTCACTTTTTTCGATATTAATTTTTATTACGGTATCGCATACTCTAAAAATCAGGATGCATTAAATAAATTTTGGACATATAATCAACGTAGAATATTCATTTTGTCTGCGATAATCTTTGCAATACTTCACTATAAGCGCTACAATATGACTTTTGAAAACCTATTATTAATCCCATTTTTATTGGCTTTCTATTTTTCAAGGGGTTGGATCCTAGAATATGCTAGAGCTCCATATGGATTTATTTACAGTTGCTTACTGCATATACTATATAACTTCCTTTTATCGGTCAAATATACTTTAAATAACTTCTCTAGTTATAGATTCAATTACAATAATGCATTTAGTGGTTTTTATGTACCTAAAATGGATAAATTAAAGCACGGGAGTGATTTTGACAACCTTACTGGTTACTTACATTTATTCTTACAGACTAATTTAAACGCTCCAAAGGAGACAAAGAGAAAATTCCACTGGAGATCTTTCCATTCCATTCATAGTAGTAGGCTTGCCTCCTTTTGATAATAACCTTTTTGCTCCTAGGCATCCGCTCTTTGTCCACGGGTTGTATAACAGTGATCTCGTAATGGTTGGCCTGGGTATTATTGACTTTAATTTCGATAGCTTTTTCAAAGCCGTACGAATATACACCTAACTTGTAAACGTCCTGTCTCGGAAAATTAAATGTTTTCGTTGAATCAATAACGATTTGTTTTCTTAGTCTGGAAGAAAACATGCAATGTCTATATTGCGGAACATGGACAATATTTCGATAATTTTTCTTTTTGTTAATATATATGGAAAGTAATTCGAAGTAAAACGGAGTTCTACTGCTCATCTCGTTTTTCTCATAAGTTTCCAAATAATAGTTGATCGTTACTGAAATAGAATCGTTATCTTTTTGGACTGACTTTTCCCGTACCGATACCCTGGGTAATCTTTTTTCCAGGTGTGGATTTAAAATTACTGTATCTCCCTTTACTTCCCAATCTCCTCTATTCGTATAGGATTCAAATGTATAGGGGAAAATAGGATCTGCTTCAATAAGCTCAAATGTGCTGTCTAGATTTAGAGTCAGACGGGTCGAATATTCCCCATACGTACCGAAGATCGGTTTAGAAGCTTTTTGAGCAAATACGGAGAATACTAGTGAAAAATAAAGAAGTGCTGACAACAATACTTTGATCATAATCCATTTTTCCTTTGCTTTGTTAGGGATAGAATACAAATATATCACAAAATGTTCACCTAATTTACTCTTTGTTCTTCTTAAACAGGAAAAGTTATTTTTTCACAATACTATAAACCACAACCGGAAGGCACAATACGGTTAATATTACAGAGAACCTTTTGAAGATCAGCAAATCTTTCCGTTTTTTTAATAATTCTTGGTCCGATAGTTCGCTTAATTCTTTTTCTTTCATGCTATTTTTAATTAAGATCCTATGATAAAATACTTAATAATACCTTGTAAGTTTTCTTGTTGTGTCAGCGATACAGGTATCATTTGCTAATAATGGCTTCTGATCAAATATAAATATCTTC
>NZ_DKSP01000202.1:0-17035 GCF_002472745.1 Sphingobacterium sp. UBA7253
CGCAAACTTTTGAAATCAAGGTTTTTAATTTCAAGACTATCATAATGAATACTTCCTTTGTCGATATCATACATCCGAAGGAGTAAGTTGGCCAGCGTAGATTTTCCGGATCCTGTTTTTCCGATAATAGCAAGTGTTTTGCCGACCGGAATTTGGAACGATATATTTTTAATCGCCTGAATACCTGTTTCTGGATAGGTAAAGGAGATTCCATCAACCCTGATTTCACCCGCTAGTTCTTTGGTAGCTGTTCCGTTAACAATTGGAGATTCAGTATGGAGAAATTCGTTGATGCGTTTTTGTGAGGCTGCAGCACGTTGTACCAATGAGGTAACCCAAGCCAAAGACATGGCAGGGAAAGTCAACTGGTTGACATAGATGATAAACTCAGCAATATTTCCGGCAGTGACTGTTCCTTTGGCAACTTCAATTCCACCAATATAAATGGTGATTACCGTGCTGAGCCCAATCAGCAATAGAATAAGCGGAAAGAAAACAGCCTGCACTTTGACGAGATCAAGAGCCGTATTACGGTAAATGGTACTTTCCTTCTCAAATTCCTGCATTTTATTTTGTTCTCTGGTATAAGTCTTGATGACGCGGATACCTGCAAAAGTTTCCTGCACAAAAGAAGAAAGGTTCGCCAGTTGTTTCTGTATTTTTAAGCTACGCTTGTTAATAATCTTATTGACAAATAAAATAATAACCGATAGAACCGGTATTGGCGCCAATGCATAGGTCGCCAACCGTCCGTTGACGCTATACATCGCATAGATGACCATGATCGATAAAACTACGGTATTGATCGCATACATGATGGCGGGTCCGAGGTAGTTACGTACCTGATTGACATCTTCGGTGGCTCGGCTCATGAGATCTCCGGTATTGTTCTTCCGAAAGAAACCGAAGTTTAAATCTTGGTAATGATTATAGATCTCATTTTTGAGGTCGTATTCAATATAACGCGACGTTAAAATGATCGTCTGACGCATAAAGAATAAAAATATGCCCCGCAACAGCGAAAGTAGGAGAACGACGAAACCAAAAAACAGGAGGCTGGTGCCAAAAACCTGATAGATGAGTTCCTGTCTGTCGAAACCATCAAATAGACGGTATAGATAGATGTTTTCCTGTACCAAATCAAATGCTTCGCGGATTACCTTTGCAGGCAATACCCCGAAATAGTTGGAGATGATAACAAAAATAACCCCTGGAATCAGTTTCCAGCGGTATTTATAAAAGTACTTATTTAAGTAGGCGAGATCCTTCATATTACGAATACAAAAGTAGGACTAATTCATCAAAATGCTTTACGATTTGAGTGAATTTACTGTCATTCGGAAATCAAATGTTAAGTCTTGGATAAAAAAAGTTGTTATGCACAACGAATAATTTTCCTACTTTTGCATCAAGTACCTTAAAAAATTAAAACAAATTAGAGTAGTACATTTTATGTCAACATCTCAAAATTCTATTTTTGAATTGATGAGCCAGTCTGGCCATCAAAACTTATTTTTCTGTAATGATGAATTAGTGGGCTTGAAAGCTATCGTTGCGATCCATGACACAACCTTAGGGCCTGCGATAGGAGGGGTTCGTATGTTACCATACGAAAGTACAGAAGAAGCTATTGAGGATGCTTTACGTTTATCCAAGGCCATTACGTATAAATCAGCCATCACTGGATTGAATTTAGGCGGTGGTAGTGCTGTTATTATTGGGAATAGCCGTTTGGACAAATCTGAGGTTTTATTGCGCCGTTTGGGCCAGTTTATTGAAGGATTGAATGGTAATTTCATTGCTTCTTTGGATGTAGGTACCACACAACGCGATTTAGAACATATTTATACCGAAACTGACCATGTTGCAGGTTTACCAAAAGCAATTCATGGCAGTGGCGTTGGTGATCCTTCGATCTTCGCTGCTCAAGGTGTTTATTTCGGTATAAAAGCATGCTTAAAGGAATTATACGGATCGGAAAATGTTGCTGGTAAAAAAGTAATTGTACATGGAGTAGGTGGTGTTGGTGAGCGTTTAATTGCGATGTTGCGTGAAGAGAATGCGCGTGTATATGTAAGCGATATTACGGAAGAAAAAATGCTAAAAGTAGCGGCTAAGTACAAAGCTGAACCAATACCTTACGGTGAAGTATTCGATCACGAATTTGATGTATATTCTCCCTGTGCATTAGGCGGTACCGTAAATCCAGAATCCGCACAGAAAATGCAATGCAAAATTATTGCTGGTTCTGCCAATAATCAATTGAAAGATGAACTTGTTACAAGTTCTATCCTTCATGAAAGAGGTATATTATACGCTCCTGACTATTTGATCAACGCTGGTGCATTAATCGGCTGTTATTCAGAAATTCAAAATTATGGCGTAGATCACACTGAATTTGTGATCAAAAATATTTATAATGCGACTAGAGACGTGTTAAAAAAATCAAAAGAAGAGAATATCTCTACTTTTGAAGCGGCTAATCGCATCGCGGAGAAGCGTATCCAAGATATTAAAAAAATCAAGAGATAGTCTTCATCCCAAAATCGTTCTTATTTATTATTTTATAAAAAATCGTTCTTTAAAATTACTATGTTAAACAGGAGACACCTGAGGGTAAAAGTAGTGCAAACGCTTTATGCGTACAGTCTTTCGGAAGATAAAGACATCAAAACATTTGAAAAAGCACTATTAAAAAATGTGGATGAAGTTTATGAGATGTATATGTGGACACTGAATCTTTTAGATGAAGTATCTGATTATGTCTTAATAGATGCAGAGGGTAGGGCCAATAAGTTTTTACCAACTGAAAAAGACTTGTCTTTAACGACCAAGTTAAGTACAAACACTTTTATTGAGTCATTGAGACAAAATCCACAATATGGAGAAGGTGTCAAAAAGTATAAGATTTCCTGGAGCTTTGACCCGGAGATCGTACGTACTGTATTTTTGCAGTTAAAGGATTCTGAAGCTTATTTGGAGTACTTGCAACAAGAAGATCGTTCGATCGGTACGGAAAAAGATATCATCAAGCATATCTTTAAAAAGATCATCTTGAAATCGCCGGTTATAGAGCAGGTTTTTGAAGAAAAATTCATCAACTGGCCGGTAGATAAAGAAGTATTGCAAGCTTTGATTGCGAAGACTTTTAAGAATTTTAGTTCTGAAGATCCACGTAAAAATAAACTTGCAGAGATTACGCAAAACTGGAATGATGATAGCGACTATGTCATTGCATTGTTGGGTAAAACTATCCGCAATACAAATGAGTATCAAAAGCTTATCTCTGAGAAAACGAAGAATTGGGAATCAGATCGTATTGCCTTAATGGATACATTATTGATGCGTATGGCTATATGTGAATTGGTTAATTTTCCATCTATTCCAGTGAAAGTGACAATAAATGAGTATATTGAAATTTCTAAGGTATTCAGTACATTGAAAAGTAATACATTTATCAATGGTATCTTGGATAAAATACTGAACGATCTGAACCAACAAGGAAGAATCCAGAAGGCAGGTCGTGGTTTAAGAGATTAAAACCAAACGCATAAATAATTTATACGAATGAAAAACTTTGGCAAATATTCGGTTTTAGCTTTGTCGGCAGTACTTTTATTTTCTTGTGGAAATGCACAAAAAGGAAAAGAAGAAGGAGCCACGACAGCGACTGAAACAGCAGCTGCGGATAGCCTTTCTAAGGCAGCAGCACAATTGGGAAAAGTAGAATTTGAAGAGTCTGCATTTGATTTCGGTCAGGTAAAAGAAGGCGCACAGGTAAAACATACCTTTGTGTTGAAAAATTCTGGTGATGCACCTGTTATTATCTCGAAAGTAACTGCTTCATGTGGTTGTACACAACCTGAGTTTTCGAAAAGCCCTATTTTGCCAGGTGGAAAATCTGAGATCCATGTAACTTTCAATAGTGAAGGACAGGTTGGTAAACAGCAGAAGATCATTACGATTCAATCGAATGCTTCCAATGGCTTAACAACGGTGCAGCTAAAAGGTGAAGTATTAGCAAAATAACACATTATTAAACGATATAATAGAAGATGAACACAGTATTATTACAAGCAGCGGGAGGCAATTTGATGAGTTTTTTACCAATGGTTTTGATTATCGTGGTATTTTATTTCTTCATGATCAGACCGCAAATGAAGAAGCAAAAAGATCACAAAAAATATATTGAAGAACTTGGTGTGAACTCTAAGGTTGTTACAACAGCTGGTATTCATGGCCGTATTGTAGAAGTATCAGACACTACTTTCTTAGTCGATGTAGGTTCGGGTGTAAAAATCCGTTTTGATAAATCAGCAATTGCTTTAGATGCTTCTAAAGCTGCTAACAATACGGAGAAGAGTGCTTCATAAGCTTTTTCCTGAAAGAAATGAAAGCCAGTTTTCGTAGAAAACTGGCTTTTTTTATTATGTTCCCGGTAAAACGATTACGCTGGGGAACGAATCCCGAATATAAAAAAGGTGCACTGGTATCCCTGATTTTTGATAACATAAAATAATATTTTGGTAGCAATTTTATAATTTCGTCTTACGAGATTTAGTCTAAAATGTATCCCTATTCGAATTAGTATAGTGAATATTTTGTATATTTAGACATCGGAGGTTATTATGACATCATTAGAATTGAAAGAAGAACGCAGAAAATTAAATCAAGCAGCGAAACAGGCTTCTGAAATTGCGAATAAGGAGAACCGGGCTTTAGATTTATCGATCCAGATCATTGAGGGCGGATATGTTGTTGAAAAACGTGTAGACGGAAGTCGTCAGATTATTAAAAAAATAGATCGGATAAAGAGTAAAGTTAAATTAAAAAAAGGTATTGTTTTATGCCTAGGGCCAAAAGATTGAGGGTATTTGCCGGTCCAAATGGTTCGGGTAAATCAACTTTATATAAGCAAATCAGTAGCCAGTTTAATACTGGCTATTTTGTTAATTCAGACGAAATTGAACAGGATATTAGTAAAGCTGGATTTATAAATCTTAATAGGTTTGGATTAAAACTTACTCAGGAAGACTTGGATCAATTTCTAGGCAGGGATCAATCTATAAGCCTATTACGGAAGGCCGAAGAGTCAGGACACCCTATATCTATTGCTATCCGTGAAAATATGATCGTAGATAAGTCTAGAGATACTCATAGTTATGAAGCGTCACTTATTACCTCTTTTATACGGTATCATTTACTCGAAAATGGTATCAGCTACTCATTTGAGACTGTTATGAGTCATCCATCTAAATTGGATGAAATTGATGAAGCAAGTGAAAGAAAATATAGGACGTATTTTTATTTTGTTTGCTTGGATGATCCATTGATTAATATTTCTCGGGTTGAAATTAGAAAAGAGAAGGGGGGGCATGGTGTGCCAAAAGATAAAATAGTCGAAAGATACTATCGTACACTGACCAATTTATTGCCAGCGATAAGAGCTAGTGAAAAAGCTTATCTATTTGACAACTCTGGTGAAACAATGGTTCTGATAGCAGAAGTATTGCGTGGAGGGGTTACTGTTTTATTGCCGGAAAATAAGCTTCCAAATTGGTTTATTCAATACGTTGTTAATAAAATTGACGAATAAGCTTTTTCCTGAAAGAAATGAAAGCCAGTTTTCGTAGAAAACTGGCTTTTTTTATGCTGTTAATAGAAAGCCCAGGCAAGAGCGTTCATATAAATTGTTAGCATAACAAAGCTTTAGATTACTCCACAATAAATGGAATTCGAAAAACCGCCATCTAAGGTATCCCATATTGCGACATAGACATGGAAATCAGTGATTTTTCGCTTTAACCGGTCAAATTGAACGGAACAAGATCCATCACTTACAGGTGCGATAGAAGTTCTTAAATGGGATTCATTAAAAGGGTCCAATAATACCAGGTTGATTTTATATACGCTATCACTATAGTGATCATCTGCTTCCCAGCTCAGGTCGATTACATCATTGTTGATACTGACTTGGCAGTTGGATAATGGGGTTAGCGGACCAGAAAATAGAAGCAGTCGTTCTGGATTAACAAAAGGGTTATTCTCTGCGTCTATTTCGATGGCCTCTTTAAAAATATGCCGTTGTGCCAATTGGAATGCACCTACGCGACTTCCTTTTTCCGCTAAAAACTGGTAACCAAATTCAAGAAGCCGCTTATTATGGCCGGCAAACTTACCGGCTACTTGCTGTTTTTTTCTGTTTAAGAGCTCCGCCGCACTTGGTGGGGAGCTGCGTTTTCGTTTTGGGCCGCGCACCACATTTTGATCCTTCAACATGTAGGCACTCACCGATCCAAATTTACCAATAATAGGTCCATTCGGACCGTTTTGTAAAATTGCCATAGCTATTCCTCTTTTAGTTTATAATTCTTGTATTGAGCTTATTGTCAATTTACTACTATTTTCTTAATTAATTTAGTAGTAACACTATTTTTACAGGGTATTAACAAGGGGTTATCAGGGGTCAATCCCCTGTTATACCCCTGTTAACCCCCTGTAATACCCCCGTTAACCCCCTGTAAATATAAAACGTAATAGTTATCAAATACAATCGTTTTTGCGATGTTGTTTTTCATTTGTTTTTAGGATTTGATCCACTGATGGAAAACGCAGGTACTGGAGGGGCCTTGTTTCGAAATCTATATCGTGACTTTATTAAGGAAAGTTATGATCTGCTCGGAATAGAGCAGATCGCTGAGGTTCACCATGAGTTTGCGCAGATTGCATTATTGTGGACATCCCTGGCGGAATTGTTTGGTCAAATTGCGGAGACAGCCAGTTTTGATGATGTGCTGCAGGCATCAGAAATTTTCAGAACCCTTGCCACAAAAGAGAAAAATGCAATGGAAATATTGCTGTCTTTAAGATGAAATGCAGATAAGAACACAGATTTTTACGCAAATTGATTAAGTTTGTATCATGGCGAATGCAGTTCGAATAAATAAGACCCAACGGCGTAAGATTAATGTCTTCGTGCGTTGTGTTGGAATTTCGTTGTTAGCTTGGTTATTGTTTTCGATCTCCAATCAATATACTGTTTCCGTCAAGGCGGCGATTGAATATGTCAATCTTCCCGAGAAACGCGCATTTCACCCCCAGCAATCCGATACGGTAAAAGTGAAGCTGGAGATGACAGGATGGCAATTCCTGTTTTCCAAAGCTGCATTGGAAACCCCAAAGGTTCAGGTGGACCTAAGCTCGTTAAAAACCAAAGACTGGATTGTTTTTTCCAACCAATTGGGCTTTATCAACCGACAGTTTCCACATGAACAACGCGTGGTGTCAGTTAGCCCAGATACCTTGTTTTTTGATTTTTCCAAACAGACCCAGCGTAAGGTGCCTGTAAAACCCCTTGCAAATATCGGATTTAAACGTGGCTACGGTTTTATCGCTGATACCAAAGTTACACCAGCTTATGTGACAATCACCGGACCTTACGAGGATGTTTCGGCTATCGAGTATTGGGAAACGGATACCGTTAGGGGGAAAGAAGTCGAAACCGACGTTCGGACCGTGGCCAACCTGGCACGTAACCAAAAAGCGAATATCAATGTTTATCCGACTTCGGTCGAGGTGCTCATGCCTGTAGGTGAATTGACAGAGAAAATAATCGAGTTGCCCGTAAAAGTGGAGAATGGCCAACGTTATAGCTCGGTCAGGCTTAGTCCGAGCAAAGTTGTCGTCACGGTGTTGATGTCTGTCAAAGATTATAATAACTATACATCGCGAGATTTTGAAGCGGTGGTGGATTTGTCCGATTGGGAGAAAAACGAGGTGCAATATCTGCCTATTTTGCTGACCAAGGTACCGGACTATTGTAAGGTAATTAGCGTTGTGCCTCAAAACGTGGACTTTTTTGTACGTAAATAACAATATTTTCATGAAGATTGGAATAACAGGTGGAATTGGATCCGGTAAAACATTTATCTGTCAGCTTTTTAAAGCCATGGCTGTACCTGTTTATAATGCTGATGATGAGGCGAAGGAATTGATGAATACCGATTTGCGAATCAAAGCACGCTTGATTGCGGAGTTCGGCGAAGAGACCTATAAGGATGGGAAACTGAATCGGGCTTTTTTGGCTGAACAAATATTCTCCGACAAGGCGAAGCTCGAACTTGTGAACAGCATTGTACACCCCATCGTTATTCAGGCGGCAAAGGACTGGGCTGAACAGCAAAAGTCCCGTTATTCACTCAAAGAGGCTGCTTTGCTTTTTGAAAGTGGGTCCTACAAGGATCTTGATTATACCATACTGGTTACTGCGCCTTTACCCATACGCGTTAAACGTGTCATGGAACGTGATGCTGTTACTGAGGAACAGGTCATGGAGCGAATTAATAAGCAACTATCTGACGAAGAAAAATTAAAATTGGCAGACTTCGTCATCATTAATGATGGAACCACTCCGCTATTACCGCAGGTGTGGACTTTGCATCAAAAGTTTCTAAAATAATATGATGTCTACACTATTGGCTGACTTCTTAGTCAGAAAGCCAGAAGGCTATTACTGCCGTTATGGTGATTTTTTTATTGATGCCAGCAATCCCGTTATGCACAATGTCGTATCTCATGCCCATGGCGATCATGCCAGTTCAGGACACGACTATGTGTATGCCACACATGCGACTTCAGTTTTTATGACTTATCGGTATAAACAAAATCGCAAAGATTCTTATCAGGTCAAATTGTTTAATAGTCCCTTTAAAATAGGTGCAGTCGAAATCACATTTTTACCAGCAGGTCATATACTGGGTTCAGCACAGATTCTAATGGAATATCGGGGGGTACGTTACTTGTACACCGGCGATTACAAGTTACAAGCTGATGATACCTGTGAGCCGATCAAAGTGCAGCAGGCTGATGTCCTCATTACGGAAAGTACCTTTGCAAATCCGGATATCAGCCATCCCGATCCGGCGGAGGAGATAAAAAAACTTGATGGACATGCCAGTAATATCTTATTAGGTACTTATGTGTTGGGCAAGGCGCAGCGAATTACTGATTTGATCAACAGGTACTGCCCGGATCGAAAAGTGCTTGTGCATAGTGGAATATTGCCTTACCATCGCCTTTATGATCAACACGGGCTGAAGAAATTAGACTACGAGCCCTACAACAGAAAAGAAATGAAACAGGGCGAACAGAACAAAGTTTACTTGGTACCGCCGATGACCTTCAATAGTTATTTTAGGGCGACCAAAGTATTACGTGCATTTGCCTCAGGCTGGAAACGTTTACAGGTACAGAATGATATCGAGCTGTATATTTCTGATCATGTGGACTGGAATGACATTCTTCAGTACATTAAGATGGTAAATCCCAAAGAAGTTTGGACACTACACGGTGACGGAAGCATTTTAAAACGTTATTTCAACGAAAAATTGATCGTGCGTGATGTGCTTTCTGCATAAGTAAGTTGTGTCGATAACTCCGCTGGTAAACACGGCGGAGTTCACTATTTCATATTGACAATTTTGTCAACGATATAAACCGTGTTTCCGCGCCAGGGAAGCACACCGTGATATTCTTTGTAGCGCAGATCGAAGTATTTTCCACTATTTAGCTCCAACTGACGGAATATTGAATCATCTTCAATAGAAAATTCAAATTGATTGCTGGCGATACCACCCGTTTTGATACTTCCAAATCCCTCCTGGATGAGCTTGCCTTCGTAGGTCTTGAAAATATTGCCCTTTTTTACAGCATAATTAAGATAGCCGGATTTTACACCTTCACCGAATACATAGTAATACTTCCAGTAAACATAGGAACCAGCCCCCACAAGGAGGAAAAGGATCAGCAAGAGTAAGAACTTCTTAAATCCGGATTTTTTCGGTTTTTGTTCGGGTAAATTTTCCATCATGTGTGCTAATTAAAACCATTTAATGCAGTGACTAGGACTATGCGCCGGAACGATGATTTTTCTGTCCAACGGATAGTTTCACCTAAAGATAAATAATTAACAGCATAATGACGAATGCATTATACCTAGATTAACGCTTGGTTAGCCGAGTGATTGTCGTTTTGTGCTGTATTACTAATTCTATTAGTTATTTGTCGGTTTTCTTAGTCTATAATGCTAATTTTTGTAAATTTGGATCATGGGTCCCGAACAGGTACATCGCAAGATTATTCATTTGGATATGGATGCATTTTATGCCTCTGTAGATCAGCGTGATTTTCCCGAATATCGGGGAAAAGCGATTGCAGTGGGTGGTTCCCCGGATGGGAGGGGAGTCGTTGCAACGGCCAGCTACGAAGCGCGAAAGTTTGGCGTCAAATCTGCTATGAGCTCCCGAAAGGCTCTCCAGTTGTGCCCCCATATTATCTTTAC
This sequence comes from Sphingobacterium sp. UBA7253, assembly GCF_002472745.1. Lineage (NCBI taxonomy): Bacteria > Pseudomonadati > Bacteroidota > Sphingobacteriia > Sphingobacteriales > Sphingobacteriaceae > Sphingobacterium > Sphingobacterium sp. UBA7253. The sequence continues at coordinate 10,340 of NZ_DKSP01000202.1, forward strand.
CTATCCTCGCTTCGATGTTTATCGTCAGGTTTCATACCAAATTCGGGAGATTTTTCTCCGTTATACGGATTTAATCGAACCGCTTTCCCTGGATGAAGCTTTTTTGGATGTGACCATAGACAAACAGGGTATTGGTTCGGCTATTGATATCGCCAAAGCCATTAAAGAGGCTATTAAAGAAGAGTTGAATCTGACCGTCTCTGCTGGTGTTTCCGTCAATAAATTTGTTGCAAAGATTGCTTCGGATATGGACAAGCCCAACGGCTTAACATTTATAGGTCCTTCGAAAATTGTCAAGTTCATGGAGTCATTGCCCGTGGATAAGTTTTTTGGCGTAGGAAAAGTAACCGCGAAAAAAATGCATGAACTGGGGCTTTTTACTGGGCTTGATTTAAAAAAACAACGCGAGGAGGATTTGGTGCGCTGGTTTGGAAAGACTGGGCACTTTTTTTACCGTATCGTACGCGGGATCGACGACCGTCCTGTTGTCCCCAATCGCAGCAGTAAATCGGTCGGGATTGAGGATACTTTTGGCGAGGATGTAGAAGCATTTGAAGAATTAAATACCATTTTGCAACGGCTCTGCAAACAGTTGTGGACACGCATCGGGAAAAAGGAAATCTCTGGAAGAACCTTAACCATAAAAATTAAATATGCCGATTTTGTTCAGTTGACACGCAGTATAACCTTAGAAAATAGTTTTGATTCGGAAGACAAAATTTACGCCACTGCCCATAGTTTGTTGAGTAAGGTTGAGCTGGTGAACAAAGTAAGGTTGTTGGGTGTTTCGATATCAAATTTTGTGGAAGAAGCTGATTTTCCAAAGGAAGGTATACAGCTAACACTTTTCGAGCATCGTCCTTAGCAAGGAATCATCCGGCTTAATCAAGTCTTTGCTAAGCCATATGGTACGCGCAATCTGAATTAAGCTTGTTACAGGCAAAATCGTCGTTATTTGTCACAATTCTTTATCTTAGCCAAAATAATTAATAAACATATCCAAAAATTAATGAATACGGTTTCAAGAGTACTCTTAGGTGCGTCTATCGTTTTTTTAGTGCATGAGGTTGGTTTTGCACAAAAGAAATTGGATTTTGCACAGTCCTGGGGGCAAAAGCCATCGTTGACAGTTCGCACGAATCAGTATCCTGGCTGGGCAGACGGGACAGCTTATCTGGAAAATGATGTAAATGATGGTCGTTTATATCAGGTTAACATTAAATCAGGTCACAGAAGCATTTATACAGTTCCTCCTAAAGAAGGGACGGTTGTCTATGTCGAAAACAATGATATCTTCCTGAAAAGTACAGATGGTGTAGCCAAGAAGTTGACCAACTCTCCTGATGTTGCTGAACAGAATCCGACCTTATCGCCGGATGGTAAATATGTTGCCTTTACCCGCAAAAGCAATTTGTATAGCGTGGACGTGACTTCGGGAAAGGAAATGCAATATACAAATGATGGTACCGACGTTATTTATAATGGTTGGTCATCTTGGGTATATTACGAGGAAATTCTTGGGCGTCCAACAAAATACAAAGCTTTTTGGTGGTCTCCGGACAGCCGTAAAATCGCCTTCATGCGTTTCGATGATACCAAGGTTCCTATGTTTCCGATTTATTCGTCCAAAGGCCAGCATGGTTACCTGGAGGAGACAAGATACCCCAAAGCTGGAGACCCAAATCCGGAAGTGAAGGTGGGTATCGTTCATCTCGATGGGGGGAACGTTACCTGGGCTGATTTCAACGAAAAAGATGATCAGTATTTTGGGCAGCCTTACTGGGCCTTTGATAGCAAAAATTTGATGGTGCAGTGGATGAACAGGGATCAGAACAATTTGAAGTTTTATCAAGTGGATCCGAATTCTGGTTCTAAAAAAGAAATCTACGACGAGCGTCAGGCTTCATGGATCAATTTGGATCACGATGAGCGTATCACCTATCTTGCGGACAACAAATATTATATCTTAAAATCGGATAAGACGGGCTGGGCGCATTACTACCTCTATAAATTGGACGGAACATTGGTCAATCCAATTACTTCCGGCGAATGGCAGGTAACCGAATTAAAACGGATTGATGAAAAAAATAAGGTGATTTATTTTACCGCACGTAAAGAAAATTCGGCACGTTTTGATTTATACCGCGTGGATTATTCGGGTAAAAATTTAAAACGTCTGACTTTCGGAGAATACTCACACGATGTCAATGTATCGCCTGATGGTAAGTATTTTATTACCAAATACTCCAATGTGAGTACACCCGATCGGTTTGCTTTGTTGGATAACCAAGGTAAAGTCGTCCGTCAGTTAGCAGATAGTAAAGCGGCTGATTTTGCTTCGTATACGTATGGTAAAACCGAATACTTACATCTTAAATCAGATGATGGTTTGTTCGATCTTCCATTGACAATTACTTATCCGACAAATTTCGATAAATCAAAAGTTTACCCTGTTGTTTTCAGTATCTATGGTGGTCCTGATGCTGGAACGGTAAAAGATACCTGGAAAGGAACGAATAATCAATATTGGGCTAATGAAGGAATTATTCAAGTCTCTGCAGATCACCGGGCATCCGGTCATTTTGGTAAACAAGGTGTTGCTTATATGCACCGCAATCTTGGTCACTGGGAGATTATTGATTATTCAACGATTGTTAAATGGTTAAAATCGCAACCTTGGGTAGCTAAAAACAAAGTGCTTATCACCGGGCATAGCTACGGAGGGTATATGACTTGTTTAGCGATGACGAAGGCCGCAGATGTATTTGATTTTGGTATTGCCGGTGCTCCAGTAACCTCATGGGATCTGTACGATAGCCATTATACTGAAAGATGGATGGATACGCCTCAAGACAATCCTGAAGGCTATAAAGCTGGTTCTGTGTTAACCTATGCAAATAACTATAAAGGCGTTTTGCGTATTATGCATGGCGATATGGATGATAATGTTCATTTACAGAATACAATCCAACTTGTTGATAAATTGACAGATCGAAGTGTTCCTTTTGAGTTGATGATCTATCCGGGAAGCCGTCATGGATTTGACCGTTCGAAAAGTAAATATGATTCTAATGAGCGTGCGCGTTTCTACTATCAATACTTATTGGAGAAGCCGCTTCCCAAAGAATTTAAATAGGCATAGTTCGATATACCCTATAGAATCCCCTGTCCATTCGGATAGGGGATTTTTTTTTATGTTAAATATTATAAAAAAAATGATTTTTATGGGAGTGTAAATTGTTGAAAATTAAAAAATATGGCATCTTTGTAGAAGTTTATTCAAAGAAAAAATGATTCAATTCCTAAAGGAAAGTACTTTTGCTGTTAATGAGGTTTTTAATAAGTCATGGGAGTTGCTGAAAAGACATTATTTTTCAGTGGCAGGGCTTTGTTTTTTACTGTTCGTGACCTCCGGACTCTCTAATTATCTCGCGACCACCATCAGTGATTTCAATGTGGTATTGAGTGGTTTTATGGCATTTTTTTTCATGGTGATGTATTTCGGATTGAATATGACTTTATTTAAGTATATCTTAAGTCTGATTGATGGAAATCATGATAAGAAATTGATCCAATGCATCCCTAGTTCTAAGGAGCTCGCCTATTTTTTTGGCGCAATGTTAAGTATAATGGTGCTCTCCATAGCACTCCTGATGATTTTAGGAGCCATTTCTTTACCATTTCTTTATCTATTTGAAAATGGTGACAATCGGATGGAGTTGATGAGCAACTTTACGATGTTTGTTGTTTTTGTCGCGGCAATATTGACTTTCATCTTGATTATTAGAGTGGCATTTTATCCATTTTTCATTATTGATAAACACGCGGGCACATTGAGGTCATTACGCTTCAGTTTTGCACTGACAAAGGGCAATGTATTCAAACTATTATTGATTTTGGCTGTATTTGCTTTTTTTCAGTTATTGCAGATGTATTTTAATTATTTAGAATATTACATAATTTTTATTATTTTGAACCTCGTGAGTTCTTTCTTGGTGGTACCTTTGGCTAGTATTGTTGTTTCGGTCGCTTACCGATCCATGATGGCGGATTACCATGGGGGAGAGGATCCAAAGATTTTAAATAATATATTTTAATTAATAGCAAAGGTTTTGAGTAAAAAAGGAATTGCCATTTTAGGGGCAACGGGAAGTATAGGTACACAAGCCTTGGATGTGATTAGAGCCTTTCCTACTAAATTTGAAGCAATCGTTCTGACCTGTGGTAGCAATGCCACATTGTTGGTTAAACAGGCCTTGGAGTTTAAGCCCAAAGCGGTTGTTGTAACAGATTCCCTTCAGTACAGTTATGTGCAGGATGCTTTAAAAGGACATGATATCGCTGTTCTTTTGGGAGAAGCAGGATTGGTTGAAGTGGTGCAGTACGAAGAAGTAGATGTTGTTTTGAATGCGATCGTTGGATCTGCGGGATTAAAACCCACTGTTAAAGCAATTCAATCGAAAAAAGATATTGCGCTGGCCAATAAGGAGACGCTGGTTGTAGCCGGTGAGCTGATTATGGCTTTAGTGAAAGAATATGGTGTACGCATGCTTCCTGTAGATTCGGAGCATTCGGCGATTTTCCAGTGTTTGGCTGGCGAGGAGCATAATCCAATCGAGAAAATATATATCACAGCTTCCGGAGGACCCTTTCGTGGTAAAAAGAGAGCAGATCTTCTCGCAGTGAGTAAGGCTGAAGCCTTGAAACATCCCAATTGGTCGATGGGTGCCAAAATTACGATTGACTCAGCATCCTTGATGAATAAAGGGCTAGAAGTGATTGAAGCAAAATGGCTCTTCAATCTGTCAATAGATCAGGTCGATGTGATTGTACATCCCCAATCTATTGTACATTCGCTGGTTCAGTTTCAGGATGGTTCCATGAAGGCCCAAATGGGGGTTCCTGATATGAAATTGCCAATCCAGTATGCACTGACCTATCCGGCACGTTTTGAAAACAGTTTTGAGCGATTTAATTTCATGGACTATCCAACGCTCAGTTTTGAAAAAGCAGATATGGAAACTTTTCGAAATTTGGCACTTGCCTATGAGAGCCTTCGTGCCGGCGGAAATAGAAGCTGTGTATTAAATGCAGCCAATGAAGTTGTTGTGGATGCTTTCCTGAAAGATCAAGTTGGTTTTTTGGAGATGAGTGATATTATTGAACAGACATTAGATAAAGTAGAATTCATTACGACACCAACGCTGGATGATTATCTGGAGACGGATCGTGTCGCAAGATTAATAACGAAGGAAATAATCAAAGATTAAATTTTAAAAAGCATACATGGGTGTTTTAATTATGGTCGGACAAGTGATTTTAGGCTTGTCAATTTTAATTGTTCTACATGAGTTAGGACATTTCTTAGCAGCACGTGCATTTGGTATCAAGGTGGAAAAATTTTATCTGTTCTTTGATGCCTGGGGAGTGAAATTATTTAAATTCAATTATAAAGGATGTGAATATGGTATTGGCTGGTTGCCTTTAGGTGGTTATGTCAAGATTGCGGGTATGATTGATGAATCGATGGATACTGAGCAATTAAAGGGTGAGCCACAACCTTGGGAATTTAGATCAAAACCAGCTTGGCAACGTTTAATCGTTATGCTTGGGGGGATTATTGTCAATATTGTGGTCGGCGTTGTTGTCTTTTGGATGCTGACTTTTAAAATGGGCAATACAGATATCAAAATGGATCAGCTGGTAAACGGTATTGTTCCGGGATCCATTGGTGAATCCATTGGTTTGAAAGCTGGCGATAAAGTGATTTCAATAGACGGGCACCGTATCGAAAATTACTCGGAGTTGATCAGTTCTAAAGTATTGATGGGCGGAGTGGCACTTACAGTTGAGCGCAATGGTGCAACAACAGAAGTAAAAGTTCCAGCCGATTTATTGAACACGCTTTCAGATAAGAAAGGGGAAAAGTTCATCGAGCCACGTGTTAAAACAACAAGTGTTGCTGAAGTATCACCTGGATCGGCAGCAAGTAAAATGGGTTTTGTGAAAGGCGACAGCATTATTGCGGTGAATGAGGTACAGGTTCCTTTCTTCGACGAGTTTAAAGCACAAATAAAAGCGAATATCAATAAAGCTGTAGCGATTAAAGTTTTACGCAAAGGAACTGAAGTTTCATTGCAAGGGAATGTTCCTGCGGATGCCATGCTGGGAATAGGCATTAATCGTGATTATTCCATCAAATCTTTTACAACGCAATATAGCTTGATGGAGGCATTTCCAATCGGCGCTAAAAAAGCATTTACCGTGATTACGGACAACGCCAAAGGATTTGGCAAGATTTTCAAAGGGGAGGTACGTGCCGATAAAGCATTATCTGGTCCTATTGGAATTGCGACCCTGTTCGGCACAGAAGTGGACTGGATCCGTTTTTGGTCCTTAGTAGGGATGTTGTCTATGGCATTGGCATTTATGAACCTATTGCCTATTCCAGCTTTGGATGGCGGTCACGTATTGTTCTTGTTGGTTGAAATGATACAAGGTAAGCCATTGAGCGAAAAATTCCTGGAGAAAGCACAAATGGTCGGTTTCTTTATTTTATTGGCTTTAATGGTCTTTATATTCGGAAACGATATTTTTAAGCTATTTAAATAAATTCAATTGGTCAAACAGCCAATATGCTGATGGCCTACATCCCATAAAAAAAGGCTTAAAGCCAATCATGGTCGGAAGAAATTT
>NZ_DKSP01000202.1:17110-19575 GCF_002472745.1 Sphingobacterium sp. UBA7253
GTAAGGAGGTATTGAATAAAATAGCCTGCAGTTCGGTTTATACCATTCATCTACGCTATTGGGTTTCATTTGCTTTCATTGTACCTGTTCCAAAATACGAGACGAAGGTTTTTCTAACAATAAATTGTTTATTTATATTGCATTTAAAAAACAATTTTTCTAAGTTTGACCATGGATGGAAGAAATAGAGCAGATGTAAAGCCAGGCATGTTGGTGAATATAATCTTAAAAAAGGACCAACGTACAGGAAATTTAACAGAAGGCATTGTGAAAGACTTGCTGACATCATCCTCATATCATTCGAGGGGAATTAAAGTCAGGTTGACGGATGGCCAAGTAGGAAGAGTGGCTGAAATTATTGAAGATGATTTTTAAGGTATAGGCTACCGATCTTTATTTCTCTTTACTTAATCTTTTCTAACGGTATTGACACGGAGAGATTTACTACCTATGATGTTCTTATTGTATAAATCAAACTAAAAGCTTGTTGGATTGTTAATAGTGAACATTTTGAAATAAAATTTGTATAATAACATAATTATTGCTAACTTTTTTCTGTATTTTTTATTTTATTACATATTTATATAATATTGTTTTTATAATTATTAAAATGATAGCTTTTTCAAATGGATACCAAAAATAAATGTACGGTTGTCTACGCAGATGATGCGCTGATTCATCATGTGTTGATGCGAGCTATGGCTCAATCTCATTTATTGGATTTGGTTTATTGTGCTTCCAATGGTAGGGATTTAATCGACTACCTCGATGAAAATGAGCACGAACTTCCTGAAATATGTATATTAGATCTGCATATGCCTGTATTAAACGGGATAGAAACGGCAAAAATCATACGGGAGAGGTTTCCCTCTATTCGAATATTTGGGCTGACATCAAGTAGTGATGAAAATGAACGGATGGAATTGCGGGACGCTGGGGCAGAAGAGATCTTTTCGAAAGAACAGATGCCACTATTAATGAAACAACTTGCTCCTAGCATATAGCTATAAATAAAGAAGAGGTCTAACAGATGTTAGGCCTCTTCTTTATTTTCTAAGGCATCCTTGAATTTAAGAAGTCTAATCCAGGATGGACATTTGCTTAGATCTTTTTTCCATAATCCAACATGGATAAAACTTGTGCTCAAGAAACGTTGTACGTCGAAGACCTGCATATCTTGCTGTATTTCTAACGATTCAGGCAAGTCTTTGGATTGAAAATATTGTTGTAATTCTTCTGGAGTCATATCACAAAAATAGCGTTTTAAATCCTTATCTCCAACCTCCTCCGAGTGCCCGGTACAGATCCACAAATGCATCTAAATGCTGTTGCCTTAACTCGACCAGATCGAGGTCACTGTTTAGGGCATTGCTTTGCGCTGTAATCACCTCTAAATATGTGGCGTAGCCACTTTTAAAGAGTAAACCCGCGTTTTTGACGGCAAGATGTGCATTATCGACTCTTTCTTTGGCCAAAGACAATTGCTCCCGTTGCTTGTCGACCGTGACCACTGCATTAGAGACTTCGGCTACGGCTTCCACGACCTTTTGTTGCAATTGGATTTCGGCTTTATCACGTTCCAATTTAGCTACCTCATACTGTGTTTTCAAGGTTTTGTTTTTGAAAATAGGTGTAGTCAAATTCCCGGTTATTCCACCGAGCAATGCCCCTGGTATATTGAACCAATTTTTAGGGAGCATACTATTTACCCCCAATACACCGCCCACGGTCAATGAAGGGTAACGCATGGCCTGTTGGATATTGGCATTCGCATTGGCTGCCATCAATTGAAATTCAGATGATCGGATATCTGGTCTATTACGCACAATTTCGATCGGGGAACCGAGGGAGATGTCTTTGCTTTCAGCGAAGAGATGCTCGTAAGAAGTGCCTCTTTTGATGCTATCGGGTAATTTTCCAGTAAGCGTCTGAAGCGCATTTTCCTGGATGACAATTTCCTTTTCGATTTCGGGGACGAGGGATGCCGCCAATAGGCGCTGTGATTGTGTTTGTTGGATCGCCAAGGCGGTGATCTCACCCGCTTCATATTGGAGCTTGATCATACGCAGCGTACTATCGTTCAATTGGACGTTACGTTTAGCAACCTCGATCTTGGCATCGAGCATCAAGAGATTGAAGTAACCTTTTGCGACAGCAGTTATGATAGAGGTTTGTATCGCATTTTTTGCCTCCTGTGTATCCAGATACTCGGCTAACAGCTGCTCCTGTTTGCTACCTATTTTCTTCCAGATATCTATTTCCCAGCTAAAATTAATATCGGAACCAAACATAGATTGATACACGAACATATTTTGCGGTGCTGTTTCACCTTTGTGATCATAATATTTGGTCAGGGGACCACTACCAAAGTCTTTCGATCGCCAGGTACGGTTTCCATTGGCAATTGTCGCATTTACACTCGGCAGATAATTGGCTTTGTTCTGCGCCAAAACTCGGGTTGAAAT
>NZ_DKSP01000202.1:19636-23859 GCF_002472745.1 Sphingobacterium sp. UBA7253
AAACTCGGGTTGAAATCTGCAGGTTGAGCAATGCTGTCTTCATTTCAAAATTATTCGCTAAGGCAGAATCAATCAATAGTTTCAATGTGGGATCGTGAAAGAAGGATTTCCAATGGATCAGTCCCATACTGGAGGTGTCTCCGAAATAATCCAGCGTATCGCCACGAAAGTTTTCGGGAAGTTTGAGTTTGGGCTGCACATAATCTTTGCCGATCTTACAGGCATTCATCAGGCCTAAGAGACCAATGATGATCGATATTCCCGAAAGGTATTTTTTTATGTTTTTCATTATTCTTCCTCTTCTTTAGCTAGTTTATCATGTAGTTTTTCATCCAGGCTTTTGAATACGACAAAGAGTACAGGGATGATAAAGATGCCGAATGCTACACCAAAGAGCATGCCGCCGGCGGCGCTGAAACTGATCGAATGGTTACCGATCGCCGAGGGACCAACCGTCCACATCAAGGGTACCAGGCCAGCAACAAATGCCAAACTGGTCATCAAGATTGGCCGTAACCTAAGTTTTGAGCCGTTAATGGCAGCTTCGACGATACTTTTGCCATTTTTACGCTCCTGCACGGCAAATTCGACGATCAGAATAGCATTTTTGGCCAAAAGACCAATAAGCATGATGAGTCCTACTTGCACATAAATGTTGTTTTGAAGTCCCACAAGGTTGATCACGGAAAATACGCCGATCAGTCCCACAGGTATAGACAGTAATACTGCCCAAGGAAGAATGTAGCTTTCATATTGAGCGGAAAGCAGGAAGTAGACGAATAGGATACTAAGCGCAAAAATCAATATCGTCTGTGAGCCGGATTGACTTTCTTCATAGCTCATGCCCGTCCATTCAAAACCGTAATTACCCGGAAGTTTGTTGTCGGCCAACTTTTGGATAGCCTGCATCGCATCATCTGTACTATAGCCTTCCGCGGGTGTAATATTTACTGCAATTGCATTGTATAGATTGTAACGCGTGATGGTTTCTGGACCCACAGTCTTTTCTAAGGTCAATATGGTGTTAATAGGCACCATTTCGCCTTTACTGTTGCGCACAAAAATTGAATTGAAGGATTCGGGATCTTTGCGGAAGTCGAAATCTGATTGGACATAAACACGGTATTGGCGACCAAACCGATTAAAATCGCTCGCCTGTACACGCGCAAAATAAGATCGGATTGTGGACATGAGATCTTTGATCTCAACTCCCAGGGATTTTGCCTTTACGGCATCGATATTTACTTCATACTGAGGGAAGTTTGATTTAAAACTTGTGTAAGCACTTCGTATTTCCGGTAAGGTATTGAGCTGGTTGATAAAGGTATCTGCAATGGTGTTAAAATCCCGAATGTCACCACCCATTCGATCTTGAAGAACCATTTCAATTCCGGCAAAGTCGCCAAAACCCTGTACGGTAGGGCGGGGGAACACCGTAAACGTTGCTTCATTAATCTGGGATAGATCATGCCTGATGGTATCCATAAATGCATTAATATTTTTGATGTGCTCGCGTTTGGCATGTGGTTTTAAGGTGATGTAACCAGCGGCAAATGCCGGGCTTGAGCTTCCGTCCAGGGCATTAAAACCAGAAACTGTTGTCATTCCATTGATGTCCTGTCTTTTCTTTAAAATACTATCGGCACGATGAAGAACCTCAGTTGTTCGGCTCAATGAAGCGCCGGGAGGGAGGGCAATGTTGTATGTGATAAATCCATCATCCTCTGTCGGAATAAAACTTTTAGGTGTTTTAATCATAAACACAATGCCAAGTGCTGTAATTAAAATTAAGCCTGCCCAGGCTATTTTCTTATTCTTGATCAGTATTTCTACAATCGAGACATAACGGGCGGTCAGTCGATCAAAAGAGGTATTGAATGCTTTAAAGAAGCGATCTTTAAATTGATTGATTTTGCCGTTTTTTTGATTGGTATGCTGTTGCGGGGCTTTCAGGAGTAGCGCACATAGGGCTGGACTTAACGTCAATGCATTGAGTGCTGAAATCAGAATCGCTGTTGCCAGGGTGTAAGCAAACTGGCGATAAAAGATACCTGCTGGCCCTTCCATAAATCCTACAGGCAAAAATACAGCAGCCATGACCATGGTTATGAACAGGATAGCTCCCGTAATTTCGGACATCGTCGATAATGTAGCGGCTCTGGGTTTCATTACTGTGCTGTGCATTTTTTCGTGGATGGCCTCAACGACGACAATGGCGTCATCCACTACGATTCCAATGGCTAACACCAGGGCAAACATCGTGAGGACATTGAGCGAAAATCCAAAAAGCTGCAGAAAAAAGAAGGTTCCCACCAATGAAACCGGGATTGCAATTGCAGGGATCAAGGTGGATCTAAAATCTTGCAGGAAGATAAAGACAATAATAAATACCAGGATAAAGGCTTCAAAAAGGGTGTGCTCAACCTGGTTGATCGATTCATCGATCTGGTCACGTACAGAGTAGGTCACCTCATAGTGTATGCCTTTTGGAAATGTTTTGGATTGTTCCTCGAGAACCTTTCTGACGGCAATATCAATATCATGGGCGTTGGAACCACTGGTTTGTGTTAAGTTGAGTGTAAGACCGGGATGTCCATTTACCTTATTGTCGCTGCTTAGATTTGTAGCACCGAATTCGACGCGTGCCACATCTTTTAAATAGAGCACGGAACCGTCGGTGTTGGTTTTGATCACAATACTCTGGAATTCCTCCGGAGTGGTGAAACGCCCTTTATGACGGATCACTGTTTCGAAAGCTTCATCTGAGGTTTCTCCAAATTTACCGGGGGCAATCTCAAAGTTTTGATCTTTTATAGCATTGGTGACATCTTGTGGGACGAGGTTATACAGGGCTAGTTTTTCGGGATTCAACCAAAGTCGCATCGCATAATCCCTTGCTCCCAAACGGGAAACCTGGGCTACACCATCAACACGCAGCAAAGGCCGCATCAGGTTAATCTGTGCATAAGCCTGGAGAAAGGTTTCGTCGTAGGCACTATCCTGATGATCAGAGTAGAGATTGATGGTCATAATGACACCCGTTTGCCGTGGCATGACCGTGATTCCGGCCTCATTTACTTCTGCGGGAATGGAACTGATTGCTTTGGAAATCCGTGTCTGTACGTTGACCGAGGCAATATCAGGATTGGTACCTGTCTTAAAATAGACCGACACACTTCCCGATCCTGAATTGGAGGCAGATGACTTGATATAGGTCATATCCTCTACACCATTGATGGCTTCTTCGATAGGTAGTAAAACGCTTTTTGCTACAGTCTCGGCATTAGCTCCCGGATAACTTAGTGAAACAAGCACACTTGGTGGTGCAATTTCTGGAAAACGCGAGACAGGCAGAAGTTTTAGCCCAACTAAGCCCAAGATTACCAGGATAATGGAAACCACCGTGGCTAATACAGGCCTATTTATAAATGTTTTTAGCATATATATGGAATTTTAAACACGCTACATGAAGTGTACAGTATGTCTGACACCTTGTAGCATGTAAAAATGATAGATAATTATTTCTGTAAAATCGGGGTTACTGGTGAACCGTCGGTCAATTTGTCAAATCCACTGGTAATAACGCGATCGTTTTCCTGTAGTCCTGAGTAGACGATATAATTGTTTTTACTTTTGCCTGTCAGTTGGATATTTCGTTTTTGTGCTTTGTTGTTTTGGTCCAGTATATACACGAAGGTTTTATCCTGCAATTCATTGACTGCAATCTGAGGGATTTGAAGAACGTCTTTTTTAACCTCTGCAATTTTAAGTGTACCACTACTTCCGGACCGAAGTATATTGTCGTGATTTTGAAATGTCGCACGCAAGGAGATCGCACCTGTAGTACGGTTGATCTGACCATTGACGGCATCCACTATACCTTTTTTTGCATATTCTTCGCCATCCGCAAGGACGAGCGTAACTTCGGGAAATACAAGCTTCTGATTCTGGTTGTATTTTTTCCCTTCCAAGCTATCTTTTTTTGCCTGTGCTTTGGAAAAATAAAGAAAGTCAGATTCATTCATGGAGAAATAAACATAGACTTCCTGGATATCTGAAAGATAGGTGAGGGGTTCTTTATCACCTTTTGAGACCAGATTCCCGATACGTTTTGGGATCCGACCAATGTAACCGCCTACCGGAGCGGTGATAACCGTAAAATCCTTACTGATCTGAGCGGAACGTACGGCTGCGATGGCCTGATCCAGTGTCGCCTTGGCTAC
>NZ_DKSP01000239.1:0-768 GCF_002472745.1 Sphingobacterium sp. UBA7253
GTATGATAGGAAAACTAAAATATTATCTTACAAACAACGCGAGTATCACTGAGGAACACATAGACCAGATAAGCAGATGCTTCACACTACAGCATGTAACAGAAATACTTGCCTCTTATCTTGATATTACACAAGAAACGTTGAGCAGGCTTAAATCGAAATGATTTTTTGACATACATCAACGCGTCTAAAGTTGGAATGTTTTAAATTTGATTAGTTACATTTTTAAAAATAATCAATATGTATTTAGATCCAGATAACCACGCCGTTAAACTTTGTGCCCAAGGTATGGACATCGAGGGAAAACCGGAAGAAGCAAGCAAATTATTTACTCAAGCTTGGAATGAAGCGATAAATGACTTTGAAAGATTTATAGCAGCCCATTATATAGCAAGACATCAGAAGAGTGTTGCAGACAAATTGAAACGGGATGAGACGGCCTTACATTTGGCTCAAGAAATAAAGAACAACGATGTCAGCGGGGCCTTCCCGTCGCTGTACTTGAACATTGCCAAATGCTATGAGGATCTAGGCGATGCTGAAAATGCAGAAAAAAATTATCAATCAGCACTTTCGTTCACGGACAAATTATCTGATGACGGATATGGAAATATGATTAGAGGAGGTATTTTGAACGGAATTAAAAGGTTAAAGTCATTGAGTGAGAATAGATAACATAATCGTCCAGTCTTTGTCATTTATAATTCATATAAACAAAAAAAGCTAATCTTGTGATTAGCTTTTTTCTGTGATCCCGCTGGGATTCGA
>NZ_DKSP01000239.1:961-7697 GCF_002472745.1 Sphingobacterium sp. UBA7253
GCTACGGAATCTTACTTCTTTATTTTTGAACTACCGTTCCTTGTTTGAAGTGATGCAAAAGTAGGGCTTTAATCCTATTCCTGCAAATAATTTTGGCTTAAAATCACGCTCTAATGCTTAATAAGCTGATTTTAAGCCAAAAAAATTAATCATTTTCCAAATCCATGATTTCTTCCGCCAACTGCTCCCAACTCTCCTGGAATTGTGTCAATAATGCCTTTGCTGAGTTGTAAGAACGTGTAGTTTCCTGTAACTTAGTCGCATCCGAATAAACCGCTTCGTCCGCAAGCTTCGATTCTAAGTTTTTGACTAAAATTTCCTGCTCCTCAATTTTTTGTTCAAAAGACGTTAGCTCCTTATTTTTCTTGCTCAACAAACGTGTCTTATCTTCCGTAAGAGGTTGTTTCTCCTTCTTTACTTTGGGTTCTTCCTTGACTTTTTTCTCGGTTTTTACCTCCGCTTTCACAACGCGTTTTGCAGCCCATTCTTCATACTCCTGGTAAGTACCTGGGTACTCCTTGATCTGTTTGTCTTCAATGTACCAGATTTTGTTTGCCACATTGTCCAAGAAATACCGGTCGTGGGATACAACGATAAATGTACCTTCGTATTGCTGCAAAGCCTGGATCAGAATGTTGACAGACTGCATATCCAAGTGGTTGGTAGGTTCATCGAGCGCTAAGAAGTTCGCGTCTGCGGTTAATGCTTTTGCAAGAGCCACACGTGATTTCTCGCCTCCGGAAAGTACTTTGATCTTTTTGAAAGCATCGTCTCCGGTGAATAGAAAACATCCAAGAATGGAGCGCAATTCGGTCTCTGTATGCTTCGGTGCGAAAGTTTGTAACTCGGCAAGGATGGAATTTTCCAGGTGTAAGGCTTCCAGTTGGTGTTGGGCAAAAAATGTTTGCGACACGTTGTGTCCCTGCTCTGCTTTTCCTTCAAACTCGTGATCCGCGTTAGCCACGATACGTAAGAGGGTAGATTTACCTTTACCATTGGCACCAATTAGTGCAATCTTATCACCCTTTTCTATAATTGCTGAGGTATTTTTTAAGATCTCCAGGTTAGGGTAGGACTTGGAAATATTTTCCAACGTCACAACGTGACGACCTGAAGGTTTTGAAAATTTAAAGCTGAAGTTTACTGTAGGGTTGTCATCGTCAACATCGTCAATTCTCTCCAAGCGATCCAACGCTTTGATCCGCGACTGCGCCATTTTGGCTTTGGAAGCCTTAGCGCGGAAACGCTCAATTAAACGTTCTTCCTGTTTTATCTTGGCTTGCTGGTTTTTAAACTGATTGGCCTGCAATTCATTTCGTAATTCCTTCTCTTCAAGATAAAAACTGTAATTACCTGCATAAAGTGTTAATTTTCCTTTACGTGATTCTACCGTTTTCTTGATGATGCGGTCAAGGAAATATCGATCGTGGGAAACAATCACAATGGCCCCATCAAAGGCTTGCAGATAGTTCTCCAGCCATTTAATGGAAGGTAAGTCCATGTGGTTGGTCGGCTCATCCAGTAACAGAATATCCGGAGTTTGCAATAAGATACGGGCAAGCATAACCCGCATACGCCACCCTCCAGAGAAAGTGGCCAATGGTCTTTTTTGTTCTTCTTCCGAAAAACCTAGACCAGCAAGGATTTCATGGGCCTTAAATTCGATGTTATAACCATCTAAGGCCTCAAATTCTACTTGTTTATCGCTTAGTTTATTCAGTATGTCATCCGAATAATCTGTTTCTAGTTTGTGGAGTAAGTCTTCGATTTCGGCATGTAATTGATTTTGGCGCTCAAAAGCTTCCATGGCAACATGCAGAATGCTTTTGTCAGAATGGTACGACAATAAGTCCTGGTTTAAATAACCAATCTTAAGGTCCTTCGCCATGGAAATCGTTCCTGATGTGGGCGTATATTGACCGACAATAAGGCGAAGTAAAGTCGATTTACCTGTACCATTGGCACCGATCAAGCCAACTTTATCTCCTGGTTTGATATGCCAGTTTGCTTCGTCATATAAAGCGCGAGATCCTATTTCAAATGTTAAATTATTTATTGATATCATTTCAACTGCAAAAGTACAAAAGTAATGAATATTTCTTCTTCTTTGAGTAACTTTGCGATTATGTATAAATTAGTCAAACCTATATTCTTTACAATGAATCCGGAGACGGCTCACCATAAAGTGACCGGTGGATTGAATGTTTTCTCAAAAATTTGGGGCGCCAAACAATCATTGAATGCTTTTTTTACCGTGGAAGATCCACGTTTGGAACGCGAAGTCTTTGGATTGAAATTTAAAAATCCTGTGGGCCTTGCTGCTGGCTTTGATAAAAATGCGGAATATATTGCAGATATGACTAATTTGGGATTTGGTTTTATCGAAATTGGAACGGTAACTCCTAAGCCACAACCGGGCAACGATAAACCCAGGATGTTCCGACTTGTTTCCGATGAAGCTTTGATCAATAGAATGGGATTTAATAATCAAGGGGCAGACGTTGCTGCCACAAGATTGAAAAATCTAAAGGATCGAAAAGGATTGTTAATAGGGGGGAATATCGGTAAGAATAAGGTGACGCCTAATGAAGAAGCTGTCAATGACTACATTTATTGCTTCAATGCATTGTTTGACTACGTGGATTATTTTGTTGTCAATGTGAGCTCCCCGAACACACCGGGCTTACGCGATTTGCAGGAAAAGGAACCTTTAAAACATCTATTAAATACTTTACAAAGCCTCAACGTCGCTAAAATAGCTCCGAAGCCAATTCTGCTTAAAATAGCACCTGATTTGACGGATAGTCAATTGGATGATATCGTCGAGATCGTATTGGAGACACAAATTGCAGGTGTCATCGCAACGAATACAACAATTTCAAGAGAAGGCTTAAAGAGTCAACAGGAACTTATTAATGAAGCGGGCGGGGTAAGTGGACGTCCTTTGACCAAGCGTTCAACAGAAGTTATTCGCTACTTAAGTGAAAAGTCCAACAAGGCATTTCCTATCATTGGTGTAGGGGGGATTCATTCGGCGAAAGATGCCATAGAGAAGTTAGATGCTGGAGCCAGTCTTATTCAAGTTTATACCGGTTTTATCTACGAAGGTCCAGGCTTGATCGCAAAGATTTGTAAAGGCATATTGCAGACAGGAAGATAAGGATTAGCATGGCAGTTGATTTTGATCTGAAAGATTTCTTGGATAAGAAAGTTGATGAATATAATCAACCTGGTTTTATTCCAAATGATCCCATATCCATTCCGCATCAATTTTCAGCGAAGCAGGACATTGAGATCATGGGATTCTTGGCTTCCATTATGGCTTGGGGGCAAAGAAAGACGATTATCAATAAATGCAACGAGCTGGTGGCTCGAATGGATGGTTCACCATACGATTATATCGTCAATCACCAAGAGCAGGATTTAAAAACCTTACTGGGATTTAAACACCGCACGTTCAATGATACCGATATTCTTTATTTTGTTTCTTTTTTTAAGCATCACTATCAGCATTTCGAATCTTTAGAAGATGCTTTTCTTGTAGGGCAGGAGAACAGGGAGGAGGTTGACTTAGAAATGGCACTGAATGCCTTTAAAACCTATTTCTTTTCGTTGCCTGATTATCCTGTTCGCACACGGAAACACATTAGTAGTCCAGCACAGAAGTCAACCGTCAAGCGGATCAATATGTTTTTACGTTGGATGGTCAGAAAAGATACAAAAGGGGTAGACTTTGGGATTTGGCACCGTCTGTCCCCAAAAGATCTAATCTGTCCGTGCGATGTTCATGTTGAGCGCGTTGCCCGTAAATTTGGTCTAATTACATTGGATAAAGTGAATTGGAAAACAGCCCAGGAATTAACGGCTAATCTACGCCTACTAGATCCGCTGGATCCGGTCAAGTATGATTTTGCGTTGTTTGGCTTAGGCGTAGAAGGGGAAATGTAAAATTAAGGCGTGAAGAAAAAAGCGTCCTTGTCAACTATAGCTGGCAAAGACGCTTTTTTTATACCGGAACCTATCGTAAGATGCTGCAGGGCAGCTGATTATACAAGCTTGTCGATCTTGATCAGGAGGTCAACCAAACGATTAGAATAACCAAATTCATTGTCATACCAGCCCACAACCTTGACCAGACCACCCACTACCGAGGTTAACTGGGCATCAAATACACATGAATAGGGGTTATTGATGATATCTACCGAAACTATGGGGTCTTCTGTATAAAATAATACATTTTTTAAGTCGTTTTCTGCTGCTGCTTTGAACGCTTTATTAATTTCTTCTACCGTGGTTTCTTTCTCAAGTGTACAGGTAAAGTCCGTCAATGAGCCATTAAGTACAGGTACACGTATGCCTGCGCCCCCTAATTTATGCTGCAAATGTGGAAAGACATTGGTTATCGCCTTAGCAGCACCAGTAGTTGTTGGAATGATCGCCGACGATGCTGCCCGCGCTCTCCTTAAATCTTTATGTGGTGCGTCGTGAAGATTCTGGTCTCCAGTCATGGAGTGAACCGTGGTAATATAACCATCTTTGATGCCCCAATTTTCATCCAATATTTTAACTAGGGGAGCAACATTGTTTGTTGTACAGGAGGCATTGGATAAAATCGAAGCAGATAAATCAATGACACGATCATTAATGCCCAATACCACTGTTGGAATGTCTTTATCTTGTGCCGGTGCGGAAATAATCACTTTTTTTGCACCAGCTTCCAAGTGCAACGACGCTTTGTCACGACTGGTAAAGTACCCCGTAGATTCTATGACAACATCAATCTGAAGCTCCCTCCAAGGCAATGCCGCGGGATCTTTTTCATTGGTGACCAAGATGGAAAGATCATTGACAATAATATGTTTGTCGTCGTGCGTCACAGTACCAGGAAAAGGACCATGTACAGAATCATATTTAAATAGATGGGCCAACGTCTTGGTGTCTGTCAGATCATTGATAGCGATGACATTCAGTTCATCGAAAGCCCCCCTTAAAAAGATATTACGTAGTGTATTTCTACCGATACGTCCGAATCCATTGATTGCTATGTTTAGCATTTCAGATTATTTATGAAATTGGCTTATTGCTTCGTTAATATTTTTTTCACCTTCCCAATGCGCTTTTAGCTTTCCATCCGCACCATACACATAATTTGCCGGAAATTGTGAAGGCACATGGATTGTTTGTATAAACGTTTGGTCTTTATCAATCAATACCTCTACATTAGATGCTTTGGATAGCTTAGGAGCGAATGTGTCAAAAAAACCTAATACTAATGCCGGGTCATTCATGGAAATATAATAGATATTGACGTCTTTTATACGATCAATATTCTTTTCTAGCTCCGTAGCTTCATGTTGACAATGACTACATCCTGGATCAAATAGGATAAACACGGTATTCTTGTCTTTGGCAACGTTTTCCTGCGTAACACGGATGCCCGAACGAAGCTGATAAAATGTGAAATTAGGGAGAATGGCTGCAGGGTCGGAAGATTGCGTTGGTGCAGCTTGACTATGGTCGTGGCCTGCATGATCGTGACCTGCATGGTCATGGCTTTCAGCGCTGGCTTCCTGGGTCGTATTTGCAGTATGATCTGTTTTCGGTTTGTTGTTGTTACATGAGGAAAGAATTCCGGCAGCCAATGCTACAGTCACTCCTAAGATTATCTTTTTATTCATAGAATACGTTTGCTTTTAAATCAGTTTTAGTGATTTTATCGTTTTAATATTTATGCTTAATAAATTGTCAAATTCTGTGTAGAAAGCATTGAACAATCTATTGTATTAATGATTCAAAACTATGAAAAAAAAGGGATTATCAATCGTTGAATCTCATTTATGACAGTTTACTGGATATTGATGCATTTGTGATCAAATCAACTTAACCTATTGAAGTGCCCTTATTCTATAATGTCAGGGCTGTCATGAGTAGACTTTGTGTCTGTCAATGAGGTAGATTGAATGATTTCAGGCGTACTTCGTCCAAATTCAATACTGTAGACTTTCAGGAGTACGCTAACGCAGGATAAAATGAGCGGACCGAAGATCAATCCCAGCATACCAAATAGATTTAATCCTAACAATACCCCGAACACGGTTATTAATGGATGTACATCGCCCAACTTTTTCAATATGGTAAACCGAAGGACATTATCAATACTCCCGATGATAATGATCCCGTATAAGGCAAGACCTATTGCATTTCCGGACTGCCCATTCGCAAGTAGAAAAAGCGCTGCCGGTAGATAGACTACCATCGTTCCCAAAATAGGAATTATGGTGGAAACAGCGGTGAGTATCCCTAGAAAGATAGGGCTTTCCAAGCCAAAGAACCAATAGCCAAGACCGGCTACAATACCTTGGCACATGGCCAAAATCGGGATACCGATTGCATTGGATTTTACCATCATGTCAAACTCTTTCCACAATTCGGCTTTACTGGCCTTGGTGAAAGGGATCGCTTGATAGATGGTTTGTTCCAATTTTTTGCTGCTAACCAACATGAAATACAAAACAAACAAAGCAACCAATATATTGACACCCACTTCTGCAACGGAATTCAGAATATTGGGTATGAATTTAGCTGCTTTTTGAAGCGCTCCCATTAAGGCAGTATCTGAAAGATCAATATTGCTTAAATAAGGACTGTCTTTAAAGTAGGTTTTGATCGAGTCAAACTTGTGCATCAGATCGTCTTTGTTGCTAATGACTTCTGTTACCTGAGGTACCATGTAGTA
>NZ_DKSP01000201.1:0-22127 GCF_002472745.1 Sphingobacterium sp. UBA7253
ATAGATCAGTGGGTTTTTATTGCGCTCTGCGGATTGAAGTTTATATTTTTGGTTATCTGTACATTGCCTTTCGATATTCGGGATATCCAACAGGATTCCTATTATCATCTACGGACTTTACCTAATATGCTGGGCGAACAAGAAGCTAAAAATCTAACCTATGGACTATTAGGCCTGCATTGTGTTTTGATCTTGACCGTGCCTTATACAGCACCTATTAAAATCGGATTGATTCTGACCAACGTGCTCATATTTGCTTTGCTAAAATTGGCCGTTTTCAAAACAAAAGATCATTATCACTATGCTTATCTACTTGACGGTAGCTTGGTGCTTCAGTTTCTGATTGTTGTTGTTATCGGTATCTTTAGTGCCGGAACCTGATTTTTTATACGTTTCAAGAGCAATAGGTTACTTTAACCTCCTAAGCGTGTATGGATAGAAGGATATTGCTAGATTGATTGGAGATTTTGGCAAATAGCTCTTTGTAAAAATTAAGATGTCAGAAAGGCGATGATCTTATCTGCAGCTATTTCCGATAATTTATAATAACTTTCAAATGTCCATCCGGCAACATGTGGAGATAAGATCACATTGTCTCTACGGATAAGATCCGCATACCATGCCTGTTCAGCAAGTTTTGGAAACTTTTCTACGGGCAACACATCGAATGCTGCTCCGATAATGGAACCTGAATCAAGGCCGCTAAGCACTGCGGGTACTTGTACAATACCGCCTCGTGCCCCCAGTAAAAAGAAAATAGGTTTTTCAAATTTAGCCAGATAATCCACATCAATCATCCCCTTTGTTTCATCCGTTAAGGGGATATGGAAACTGATCACATCGGCTTCTTTGCAGATCTTTTCCATGTCTGCTGCTGATGCATATTGATCGGCGTAGTCGATTCGATATTTATCATAGGCAAGCACCTGTACATCAAAACCGGATAGTTTTTTTGCCATAGCCATACCATTGTGCCCATAGCCGATCAAGCCTACAGTACGTCCCTTAAGTTCGTATCCACGATTGGCTTCACGCAACCACTGGCCAGATCGTATTTGTTGGTCACCCCGATTCAGATTGTTCATTAGACTGAGCAACATACCGATCATATGTTCACCTACAGCATCCCGATTGCCTTCATTGGCCGGAATTAACAGCACATCTCTTTGCGCAGCAACTGTATCGTCGATATTGTCCATACCTGCACCAGCACGGGCGATAAAGCGGAGGTTTGGTGCCAGGTCAAAAAAAGTCTTATCTACCTGAAATTTGGAACGGATAACCATACCGGAGTAATTGGAGATGATTTTTTCAGCTTCTTCTCGGCTGATATCAGGTTGATAATGGTAGGCAATACCAGCCTCTTCAAATTTCTCAAGCATGATTTCATGAATGTCGTCGACGATCAAAATGGTAGTTTTCATTCAGTTGTTTTTTTATGTGGGACTGATCAGTGAATACTGTTGTGGTGTAGTACGATGATTTAGATCCCAGCGTCATGATTATGGTTGATCTGCATAAAATCTACAGATAATAATTTGTTTAATTGTTGTTGTTTCATGCGGTTAGGCATTATTTTCATGCCAAAATTTCGCATTCTTATCAGGAATGGATTCTCCCATTGTGCGATTTTTCCTATCCTCCAGGAAGTATTACAGATGTAATTTACCCGATCCAATCTTCTTTTTTCGAATCCTTGAAAAGCCAAATTAATGGAAGCTGCGGTCTGGAGTTCATCCACGAGAACAGCAACATCTTCAATAGCCTGACAGGCTCCCTGGCCCAGGTTGGGAGTCGTCGCATGTCCGGCGTCACCCAATAATAGGATATTGTCAAAAGCGAGTTGTTGAAGTGGTTCGATGTCAATGATGTCATTTGCAATTAGCTCGCTATCCTTTGTTTCCGAAAGAATCGTTGGAATAGGGGCATGATAATCTTTAAAATTTTCGAGGAGCTCCTTTGTTTTCCAATTTTTTAAGACCGGATTTTGTGCCTCAGTATTGATGCATGCGTACCAATAGATGCGGTTATTGACAAGCGGTGTCATCCCAAAGCGTCCTTTGCAGCCCCAGGTTTCCGTCCCTTTACTGAGCTGTATACTGCTATTATCGATGGTGGCCCGCCAACAGGTATAGCCTGAATAACGAGGTGCCGAGCCTGGTATGAGTTGTTGTCGTAATGCTGAGTGTACGCCATCGGCAATCAAAAGGGCTTGGCCGCGTACATGGCTTCCGTCTGCGAAATAAACTTGAATATCTTCTCCATCTCGTTCAAAGGAAACGGCGCGTTTGCCGAGATGAACTTGTCCATTGGGGATTTTGGATAAGAGAAACTGATGCAGATCTGCCCGATGGATGGCGAAATTGTCCTGTTGATATTTTTGACTGATTGACCTGGTGTCTGGTTCAACAAGAATATTTCCCTTTTGATCCAAGACATTATAAGATGCAAGGTAATGCCCAATAGGAACGATTTCATCCTTCAATCCGAGATGTTCCAAAGCTTGCATGGCGTTGGCAGCGAGCCCGAATCCAGCACCTATGCCCTTGAGTTCAATGGCGCTTTCATAGACATGTGCTTCAATACCTACTTTTGCAAGCCCAATTGCAGCACATAATCCAGCGATACCTCCGCCTACGATAATAAATGTGCTGTCCGTTGAATGCATACTAAAGACTGTTTGCTATTTCGTTTGTTAAACCGACAAAATCATCTACCGTCAATCGTTCTGCGCGTAGCTCGTACAGTGGATTGTCGGACATTTTATCTTTGGGAACAACGCCCGAAAGTGAGTTACGGAGGGTTTTACGACGTTGATTGAAGCCCGCTTTGACAACACGCCAAAATAGTTTTTCATCACAATTCAATTGTTCACGGTCATTGCGCGTCATGCGGATAACGCCCGACAATACTTTTGGCGGTGGATTAAAAGCTCCTGCTTTTACAGTAAAAAGGTATTCTACTTTATAATAGGCCTGTAAAAAGACACTCAAGATACCATATTCCTTGCTGCCCGCCTTAGCTGTACAACGTTCGGCTACTTCTTTCTGGAACATACCCGTCATTTGAACGACACGTTGGCGTTCATCCAAAATTTTAAAGAGAATCTGGGAGGAGATGTTGTAAGGGAAATTGCCAATGACAGCCATTTTCTCACCAAAATACTGTGAAAAGTCAAGGTTTAGGAAATCACCGTGGATCAATCGCTTACCCAATTGGGGATATTTATCGTCCAAATAAGCAATGGATTCGTCATCCACATCGATCAAATAGGTTTCATATTCCTCTTTTTGCAAGAGAAAATCAGAAAGTACACCCATTCCCGGACCTACTTCAAGCACTTGGCTAAAACCCAATTTAGGATCCAATGCTTCCACAATCTTTTGTGCAGCATTTTTATCGTTCAAGAAATGCTGTCCTAAATGTTTTTTTGCTCTTACTGTGCTCATGTTGCAAAAGTAAAAAATAAATAAGTGAAAAGTCATTCTAAGAAAAAAATCCCTATTTTTGAATCAAAGCATTTAAATAGAATGAGCGATAAATTAAAAATCGGAATTACCGTAGGCGATATTAACGGCATTGGACTTGAAGTCATCATTAAATCTTTGGTAGATCAGCGTATGTGCGATTTCTTTACGCCAGTGGTTTACGGAAATACAAAGGTTGCTTCTTTTCACCGTAAAGCGATCGGTGTAAATGATTTTAGTTTTAACGTGATCAATGATGCTGAGCAGGCGCATTCCAAAAGAGCAAATATGATCAATTGCTGGCAGGAAGATGTGAAGATTTCGTTGGGTGAAGAAAACGAAATTGGCGGTAAATATGCCTTCCTTTCGTTGGAGAAAGCTGTTGAGGACCTGAAAGCCGGCAAAATTGATGCTTTAGTGACTGCCCCAATTAATAAGCATAATATTCAACAGGAGGGATTTCAATTTCCGGGCCATACCGAATACCTGCAGGCCAAAGTAGAGGCTGATGATGTATTGATGTTTATGGTTTGTGATGAATTGCGTATTGGTGTGGTAACAGGTCATATTCCACTGCATGAGGTTGCGGCTAATATTACCGAAGAAGCTATTCTTAAAAAGCTAGCCCTGATGAATGACTCGTTGAAGAAAGATTTTTGGATTGAAAAGCCTAAGATCGCAGTTTTGGGACTAAATCCACATGCTGGCGATCATGGGATTATTGGCACCGAAGATGATCAGATCATTAGACCTACCGTAGAAAAAGCAAACGAACAGGGGATCTTCTGCTTTGGTCCATATCCTGCCGATGGATTCTTCGCAAAAGGTGCTTATGAGAAATTCGATGCGGTACTCGCGATGTACCATGACCAGGGGTTAATCCCTTTTAAGCATATTGCCAAAGGTGCCGGTGTAAACTTTACAGCCGGTTTACCTATCGTACGTACTTCGCCAGATCATGGTACAGGCTATGATATTGCTGGAAAAAACTTAGCTTCTGAAAGCTCTTTTGTAGAGGCAATTTTCTCGGCTTTACATATTGTAAAACGCCGTCGTGAACAAGCCGAATTACTTAAAAATCCACTTGCTTTCCGTAAGTTGTCCAAAGATAGGGATTAGGGAAAAAAATTGTTACTTTTGCAAACTGTTTGGTTTTTTACCTGCTGTTTTGACTATGTACGATAATTTACAACATCCAATCTTTTCAATCATTAAGGAACTCGCCGAGATAACAAATACAGAATGTTATGTCATTGGGGGGTATGTTCGCGACTATATTATGAAGCGGCCTTTTAAGAATGATGTGGATATTGTTGTCGTCGGCAGCGGCATTGAATTTGCGACTTTATTGGGTGATAGGCTACATACTAAAGTTGCTGTCTACAAGAATTTTGGTACAGCAATGTTGGTTTATGAAGGACTCAATGTGGAGTTTGTCGGTGCCCGAAGGGAATCTTATCGTGCCAATTCACGTAAGCCTATTGTGGAAGACGGTACCTTATCCGATGATCAAAATCGACGTGATTTTACGATCAACGCGATGGCGTTTTCTTTGAATAAAGCGGATTATGGTACTTTAGTGGATCCATTTGACGGCGTGCAGGATCTTGAACAGCGCGTTATTCGAACACCGTTGGATCCGATAGAAACGTTTTCCGATGATCCACTGCGTATGATGCGGGCTATCCGTTTTGCGACACAGCTAAATTTTAAAATCACGATTGATGCGATCAAAGCGATTAGCGATACCAAAGAGCGAATAAAGATTATCTCGAAAGAACGTATTATCGATGAAATCAATAAGATTATTCTCTCACCTAAGCCGTCAGTCGGTTTTAAATATCTTTTTGATACCGGTCTCCTGGAATTGATATTTCCGGCCATGTATAATTTACACGGAGTTGATGTCATTGATGGCAAAGGCCATAAAGATAATTTCTACCATACGTTGGAAGTGCTGGATAATGTATGTGAATTGTCTGAAGACCTTTGGTTACGTTGGGCAGCGATTATGCATGATATTGCTAAACCGGCAACAAAACGTTTCGATAAAAAGCTCGGCTGGACGTTTCATGGCCACGAAGATCGTGGTGCACGTATGGTACCAAAGCTTTTTGCTGAATTGAAGCTGCCGCTCCATGAGAAAATGAAATTTGTTCAGAAGCTGGTACAATTGCATCTTCGGCCTATTGTCTTGGCGCAGGATATCGTAACGGATTCTGCTGTACGTCGTCTCTTGTTTGAGGCGGGGGATGATATTGAAGCCCTTATGATGCTATGCCATGCGGATGTGACCACAAAAAATGAGTTTAAAAAGAAAAAATATCGTCAGAATTTTGAACTTGTCAAACAAAAATTGAAGGATGTCGAAGAGCGGGACAAGGTTCGAAACTGGCAGCCGCCGATCAGTGGAGAGGATATCATGATCCTATTTGGCTTAGCACCAGGGCGTACTGTAGGCCAGCTGAAAAATTTGATTCGTGAGGCTATTCTGGAGGGCGATATTCCAAATTCCAGAGTAGAAGCTTATCAATTCTTGGTGAAAAAAGCAGGGGAAATGAACCTGACGATCAAACAAGAAATCCCATTGGAAATTTCCAATTCTTAAAATATAGTATTAATTTTAGAGGGTTAAAAGAAGAAAATAGCAGAGATGGCAATTTATAGATTTAGAGTTACTTTTGAGGATTATGAAGATGTATATCGTGAGATCGACATGCCTTCTAAAAGTACATTTATAGACCTGCATGAGGAAATCCATAAATCAACAGGTTATGCTGCGGATGCATCTTCCTCGTTCTATGTGAGCAATGATCAGTGGAAAAAGGGAACGGAGATTGCATTCAAGCCTACACAACGTAAAAAAGATGCTGAGGTATTGTTGATGGAGAATATCCGTTTAAGTAAGTTTATTGATGATCCACATCAGAAATTTTACTACGTTTACAATTTTGATCGTCCTTATGATTTCCAGGTTGAATTGATCAAGATCTTGAAGGAAGAGGATGGAAAAGACTATCCGGCGCTGTTTAAGTCTATGGGTCAGGTTCCCAAAACTATGACTGCGGCTAATTTCCCCGTGTCTGATGCGGTTGAAGAGGACGATTATGTGGAGGAAGACGATACGCAATATGGCGTCGATGATGAAGACGAATTGGATGGCTTCGACAGCGATGGTGACGATGAGGAAGAGGGCGAAGAAGGTGAAGAGCGTGAAGAATCCAACGGCTACGAAGACGAATATTAATTAACAAGACTTTACAGGTTTTTTTCAGCCTGTGAAGTGCTATATTATGGCAAATAAAAAAACATTGATAGCCATTGTGGGGCCAACTGCTGTTGGTAAGACCACAATGGCTATTTCATTGGCGCAATATTTTAAAACAGCGATAATTTCTGCTGATTCTCGTCAGTTCTATCGGGAAATGTCTATTGGTACAGCTAAACCAGATCCAGCGGAACTTGCTGCTGCTCCTCATTATTTCATTGATTCACACTCCATCACGCAGGATTATTCTGCAGGCGATTTTGAACGTGAGGCCTTACTGAAACTAGAAGAACTATTTCAATTGCATGATGTCGTAATTATGGTAGGTGGATCGGGCCTGTTTGTTCGGGCCCTGTGCGAAGGATTGGATGATCTGCCCAAGGCGGGGGATGAAGTGCGCGAGCGACTTAATCATGAACTTGCAGTATTGGGATTGGAGGTCTTAAAAGATCGATTGAAAAGTATTGACCCTGCATATTTTGAAACGGCAGACATCGATAATCCGCAACGTGTCGTACGGGCGCTTGAAGTTTTTGAGGCGACTGGTAAACCGATGTCATTTTACCATAAGAAAGATGTCGAGAAAAGACCTTTTGATATCCTTACCATTGGCTTGAATATGGATCGGGCGAACTTGTATGAAAGGATCAATTTACGTGTAGATTTGATGATGAAAAATGGCTTACTGGACGAAGTGAAAGCTTTACTTCCTTTCAGAACGAAGCCTGCATTGCTCACTGTTGGCTACGCTGAGTTGTTTGATTATCTCGATGGCAAGCAGTCTTTGACGGAAGCGACCGAGAAAATCAAACAAAATTCGAGACGTTATGCCAAGCGACAGATTACATGGTTTAAAAAATATGGCAATACGCATTGGTTTCAGTCCCAGGAGACAGCTGCTATAATTGATTTTATTCAAAAGGAGCTGACAGGAGAGCATTCCTAAGGATCTAGCAGTAGACACTAGACGTTATCCGCAAAGGTTCAAACGAGGTTTATAGACCGCTTTTCAAGGTGTGCATAACGTGCATAACGTATATAGACCATAAAAAAAGCCTTTGTTATTAATAACAAAGGCTTTTCTATTTCATTTTGGAAACTACTTTACTAAATAGTTCCATCCGAATGGATCTTCTACTTTGCCATAGCGCAAGTCGTTGAGGTAATTCAAAACACGATTTGAAAACTCGCGGCCCTCTACTGGTGGCAAGTGGTAATCTTCTCCTTCAAAACCGATACGGCTGATATCCGTAATTGTGGCTGCAGTACCAGCTGCGAAAGCTTCAGTTACTGTACCGGCTTTAATACCGTCAATTAGTTCTTGAATAGATACCTTTCTCTGCTCGGCTTTATAACCCCATTTCTCCGCCAATTCCATAATTGTACGTCGTGTTACACCGTGTAAGATTGTATCACCATGTGGTGTAATAATCGTATCTCCAATGCGGAAAATAAGGTTTGCCGTACCTGCTTCTTCAATATATTTATGTTCAGAAGCATCTGTCCACATAATTTGGTCATAACCTTCATCATTGGCCAATTGTGTAGGGTAAAGCGATAATGCATAGTTACCTGCATTTTTAGAAAAGCCAACACCACCTTCTGCTGCACGCGTATAGTAGGTCTCAACTTTTAAGCTGATTGCTTTGCTGTAATATGCGCCTACAGGGCCAGTGATAATGATAAATTTGTATGACTTTGAAGGGTGTACACCTAATGCTGCTTCTGTTGCGAACATAAAAGGACGGATGTACAATGATGAACCTTCTTTTGCCGGGATCCAGTTACGATCGATGTCCAATAGTTTGCTTAGGCCATCCATAAAAATCTCCTCAGGTACCTCCGGCATTTGAAGCCGTGCGGCAGATTTGTTGAATCTTTCCCAGTTTCTGTCCGGACGGAAGATACTCACTGCTCCATCTGCAAATTTATAAGCTTTGATTCCTTCAAAGATCGCTTGACCATAATGTAAAGCGGACATCGAAGGACTAATACTGATATCTCCATAAGGGACGATGCTGACATCTTTCCATTCACCGTCATCATAGTTTGCGACCAGCATGTGGTCGGATAAAATCTTTCCGAATTTTAGATTGTCGAAATCTACTTGCGAGAGTCTTGAATTTTGAGTTGGCTCTACGCGAATTGAATAGTTCTCTGTCGCGTTCATCTTATTTTTTAATTACTTAGGCTAAGTTAGGAAAAAAATGAAATATAAGTTGCACGTGTATCCGGATAATTTACCCGCGTTGATATGCCTTTTATTTCGGACAGTTGTTCCCTATTTTACTACACTTTTTTTGAAATGGAAGAATTTTACTTCATATTTCTCGACTAGACTGTATTAATAATTAAATGTGTTAAGTATTTATTAATTAATACCGTGATTCCATATTATGGCATAAAGTTTGGCCATAAAGAATGCGGTCCTATAGATGGGCTTTTTGGTCCGCAGTAACGCTATAAAATCACTTATCATAAAAATAAACTTAGTATGGAATTGACTCACAGTCTTAACAAAAGTAGTGAAGTAACATCAGGCGACAATCGCTCAGTGTTACAGGGTGAAGTTGAAGTTCAGAAGAAAGGTATTTCTATGAATTTTATCCTTGGTTTTTTTGTTTTTTTATATAAAACGGCAATTAAACCTTAACAAACCTCCATTAAAGTCTAAGCTTTCTTGAGCTTACCAATTAGACGAACGCACAGCGGTTCTTTAAAACAACAAAATTCAGCAATACGAGATTAGCCAAAATAAGGGAATCCAAAAAATTTTGGCTAATCTCCAGCCGGAGACCCCCTATTATTCGGTCAATGTGCGGAATATTTTAGTCTGTATGCCGTATTATTCGGCTAGTATTTTCAACAGCGGGTCGAGATATTCGCGACTATTGCTCAATCTTGGAACCTTATTTTGTCCACCTAGCTTACCTCTTGATTTCATCCATTTATAGAACGTATCTTCGGGCGCATTGTGTACAATAGGTGGTCGTAGGGCCATATTCTTAAAACGTTTGGCGTCATAATCCGAATTGATTTCACGGAGTTTAGCATCCAATATTTCACAAAAACGCCTAAAATCATTGGGTTGTTGTTCAAATTCTATCACCCATTCATGTGCTCCGGCTTCGGCATCTTTAAAATAGACAGGTCCAGCGGTATAATCTTTTATACGTGCCTGTGTCAATTTGCTCGCTTCGGCCAGGGCCTGTTCGGCGTTGTCAACAATAACCTCTTCGCCAAAGGTGTTAATGTATTGTTTGGTACGTCCGGAGATCTGAAAACGATAAGGAGATAATGACGTAAACTTGATGGTATCTCCGATTTTATAACGCCACAAACCAGCATTCGTTGAAATGATCAATGCATAGTTTTTGCCAAGCTCCACCTGATCCAAACGTAAGGTTGACGGATTTTCTTCGTGCATTCGCTCAGTAGGTAAGAATTCGTAATAAATACCATAATCTAGCATAAGCAGAAGATCTTCCGAATCCGATTGATCTTGTAAACCAAAATATCCTTCTGAGGCATTATAATTCTCTAGATAATACATATTGTCAGAAGGGATCAATTTTTGGAATTGCTCGCGGTAAGGTTTGAAGCTCACTCCGCCATGCCCATAAAACTCTAGATTTGGCCATACCTCCAAGAGGTTGTCTTTGCCTGTAATCTCAAGAATACGCTTGGCCATAACAATATTCCAGGTCGGTACGCCAGCTAGGCTCGTTACGTTTTCTTTGAGTGTAATTTGGGCAATCTGCTCAATTTTCTCTTCAAAGTTTGGATTTAAAGTAACCTCCATATTGGGCGTTCGCTTAAATTCTGCCCAGAAAGGAAGGTTACGGATGAGGATTGATGAAAGATCGCCGTAGTAGGAATCCGGACTGAAATTGTTGATTTGTGAAGAACCACCAATAACAACAGATTTTCCCGTAAATACGCGATTTTCGGGTCGGTTATGACAATAGATTGTAAGCATATCTTTACCGCCCTGGAAGTGACACTCTTCGAGCGCTTCCTCACTAACGGGAATAAATTTGCTACGATCAGATGTAGTGCCTGAGGACTTGGCAAACCATTTGATATCAGAAGGCCACAGGATATTCTGTTCGCCTTTTATCATGCGATCAACGTAGCCCTTAATATCATCATAGTCCTGTATAGGGACGCGTTCTTTGAAGATTTCGGGCGTTAATATACTTGTATAATCGTATTTTTTTCCCCATTCCGTAGCTTCAGCAGTGGCAATTAAACTCTGAAACCATTCTTCTTGTACATCGTGTGGGTATTTCATGAAAAGTTCAATCTGGTGAATTCTTTTTTTCATGAACCAAGTAAAAATGGAGTTTAATAAGGCCATAGGGGGAGAGATTCTTTAATCTTTAAAATTTTTTCCTTCTTAATTCAAAATGTCTACCGAGATAAAATTTACGGGCAAGCTCATTATCTGCAATTTCCTCAGGTGTACCCGTCAGCATAATCTTTCCTTCGGTCAGGAGGTAGGCCCTGTCCGTAATAGATAGGGTTTCCTGTACGTTGTGGTCGGTAATTAAGATGCCGATATTACGGGTTTTGAGCTTGGCTACGATCGTCTGAATTTCTTCTACGGCGATTGGGTCAACCCCTGCAAAAGGTTCATCCAAAAGTATAAAAGATGGATTTGCAGCTAATGCTCGCGCAATTTCGGTACGTCGACGCTCACCACCGGATAACAAATCACCCCTGTTTTTGCGGACACGGTGTAGGCTGAATTCTGTGAGTAGTTCTTCCAGTTTTGCCAAGCGTTCTTCTTTATTTGGATAGTGGATTTCTAATACAGCCAGGATGTTGTTTTCTACGGAGAGCTTCCGAAAGACGGATGCTTCCTGAGCGAGGTAACCTATCCCACGTTGGGCACGTTGGTACATCGCATCCTGCGTAATCTCCTGATCGTCGAGGAATACTTTGCCTTCATTGGGCTTGATCAGACCAACAATCATATAGAATGAGGTCGTTTTTCCTGCCCCATTGGGGCCCAATAACCCGACAATCTCTCCTTGTTCCACATGGAAGGAAACATTGTTGACAACGGTTCGCTGCTTATATTTTTTTATGAGATGTTCTGCCTTTAAAATCATCTTCGTGGAGTGTCTTGTGTTATATGTATCTGTTCAATAGGACTACTTAAGAACCCTCACCGTTCTTTCATGCCTGGTATCTAATCCAGTATGAGGGTTTTATGCCTGACCAAATCTTGTGTAAATATATTTAATATCTTCTTACTATTGCAATACTAATACTTAATCCCTTTGATGTTTAGCTGTAAGTTTCTTTTGTTGCGCCACACATTCTCTTCAATGCTGTAACAGATGTCGAAACTTTGTCCGGAATTGATATGTGTGATATGTTCTGCTAGTCCAAAACCGATACAGTCAAATGAAGGAGAGTCTTCTTGAACAACGGTCATCTTGAGGTGATTGGTGCCTACAATAAAAGCTTGTCCTACTGCATTTACCTTTTTACTTAGGAAAATAGGAGATTCATTTTGGGGCCCGAAAGGTTCAAACTGCTGGAGAATACGGAAGAACTTAGCATCTATATCCTTCAACGCTAGCTTAGCATCGATCAAAATTTCTTGGGTCAGCATTTCAGGACTGATACGTCGCGATACCACTTCCTCAAAACGATCTTGGAATAGGGTGACATTATCTAAGGACATCGTTAATCCGGCAGCATATTTATGACCGCCAAATTGTTCCAATAGATCGGCGCATTCGCTTAAGGCTTCATACAAGTCAAAACCCAGTACCGAACGGCAGGAACCTGCAATATGACCATTTGTTTCGGTCAATATAATCGTCGGACGGTAATATTTTTCGGTCAGGCGGGAAGCTACAATACCAATGACACCTTTGTGCCAGTCGGCTTTATACAATACCGTGGATTTGCGGCTTTTAAGTAGGGCATTGTCCTCAATGAGTGCCAGCGCTTCTTCTGTTATTTTGAGATCAAAATCTTTACGGACATTATTTTGATCGTCTATGCTCGAACTGAAGTCTTTGGCTTCTTGTAGCGATTTGGAAATCAAAAGCTTGACGGCGTCTTTGGCATGGTCTATTCTGCCCGCAGCATTAATGCGTGGGCCGATCTGGAACACGATGTCGTTAACTGTAAAGATCTTCGTTCGATTATTTGATAAATCAATCAGTGCCTTTAGTCCGACGCAGGGATTCGTATTAAGTTTAATAAGGCCAAAGTGGCTGAGTATTCTATTTTCACCGGTAATTGGAACAATGTCCGAAGCGATACTCACGGCCACAAGATCTAGAAACTGATAGCAGGCATTGATATCCATGCCATTGGTCAATATAAAAGCCTGAATAATCTTAAAGCCGATTCCACAACCTGAAAGTTCTTTGTAGGGATATTCACAGTCTGCTCGCTTGGGGTCTAATACGGCATAAGCTTTGGGAAGTTCTTCACCGGGAAGGTGGTGATCGCCAATGATAAAATCAATTCCTTTGCTATTTGCGTAATCTATTTTATCGACTGCCTTGATGCCGCAGTCCAATGCAATAATTAAGCTGAAACCATTTGCTGCGGCATAGTCGATGCCTTGTGTAGAGATGCCATAACCTTCGGCATAGCGGTCTGGTATATAAAACTCCAGCTGGCTATGAAATTCCCTGAAAAAACTATAAACAACGGCTACCGCTGTGGTACCGTCTACGTCATAGTCTCCATAGATCAGAATTTTTTCTTTGTTGCCGATGGCTTGGATAATACGGGTGATGGCTTTCTCCATGTCCCGCATCAAAAATGGATCGTGCAAATCCGATAATTGAGGTCTAAAAAACTGCTTTGATTCGTCAAAAGTCTCAATTCCCCTGCTCACGAGCAACTCTGCCAATACAGTGTTGATGTTTAATTCCTCGCGCAGTTTGTTGGTTATTTTGACATCAGTTTTAGATTTTAGTACCCACCTTTTTTGCATATCTTTGCACAATATTTTAAGTGTAAATATACGTTTTAAGGCTGGACTTACCTAATTCCTAAACCCGGTATTGATCCGCTGTTGCTTAACGTGCATATTCCCAGTGTTTTAAATATGGTGCAGGCTTATTCTTTATATGAAGGTTCTTTTTCTGTAGACAAGAGTAGAAAATTTATTCCCTTTGACCCACTTCTAGACGACCCTAAGGACCGACCGGGGGCGATGTTTATCCATGTCCATCCCTTCTTGATCCAAACTAATTCCGGGCTTGTTCTCTGTGATACCGGCCTTGGCTATACGGATGACAGTGCTGTGCTACAGCTGCATCATAATATCCGTAAGGCTGGCTTTAGACCCGAAGATGTAAAATATGTACTGATGTCCCATCTTCATAAGGATCATGCCGGTGGGATGGTGACATTTGAAAACGGAACAGGACGTATCGCATTTCCTGAAGCCGAATATATTGTTCAGCGTGGCGAATGGGAAGACGCCTATTCAGGCATCTCCAGTTCATACAGGACCGAGATTTTTGATGTGATTCAACGCAGTGGAAATTTGGTACTGGTGGAAGGTGAAGGAAAAATAAATGATGAAATCAGCTATGCGCTCAATGGTGGACATACCGCACATCATCAGGCATTTCATATTCAAACGGATGATCAGCACTATTTCTTTGGCGGAGATGTATTACCTGAGCCTGAAGAAATTTTCCATAATTATGTCGCCAAATATGATTTCGATGGTCGGCGCTCCAAATTCTTGCGTCAGGAGTATTGGGCAGAAGGCGCGCCAGCGGGCTGGATTTTTTTGTTTTATCATTCTAAAAATATAACCATTGGCCGTAGTCAGATCCGGGAAGATGGAACCTATAAGCTAGTTGACGCAAAGTCATAAAGGAAAAACCTCCATGACCTTTTGGGAACATGGAGGTTTTTGGAAGGTTTAGTATCCCGGATTTTGCGGGAAGGCTGCACCAGTGTTACTGTCGATAACTTCTTGTGGAATAGGCCAAAGAATAAATTCTTTTTTCACCACATTTTTTGATTGTGTGTTTAATGTTTGCACGCGACGTAAAAAGATGTCGTCACCAAAACGGGCAAGGGTCATACGGCGCATTTCCTCACCAATAAGCTCCCGGGCGCGTTCGTCGAGAATCAAATCAGCATTGATTGCTGTAGCATCGATTAATGACGCCTTTGCACGGGCGCGGACAGCATTGATGGCGTCTTTAGCTTGTGCCGGTTTATTGGCGCGCCAGTATGCTTCAGCCAATAGCAGGTAAGTTTCTGCCAAACGTACTTTCACACGGTCCTTCATATTTCCTTCAAATGCAGGGTCAACAGCTGTCTTTCCGTAGAAAAATTTGGTTGTTGTCGGGAATACATTGCCTGATTCTTTGATGGCGTCGGTCAGTTCGATCTTCTTGCCATAAAGTTCAGGGACGGAAGGATCGTTGTAATACCAATCGCGTTTGATATTGAAAGATGAATTTCTGACATCTTGTTTTTCATAACTATCCAGCCACCATTGATAAGGGCGTACGTGCCCAAGACCTCTTCCACCAAGTGAGTCGGCCAAGGCAAATCCTTTTTGTTGTGAATAGAAAGGCACCCAGGCACGTTTACTCCAATCCGTGTAGCGGTCGCCGCCCCCTTGTGTATTATATTCCAATTGGATGGCCCAGATCGTTTCTTGATTGCCAGAACCGCGATTTTGATTGTTTTCGATAAACATATCGTGGAAATAATCCCCGGGTTTATCTTTTTCGGCGCCAAAACGTTGATCGTTCAATTTAAAGTAACCACTTTGAATAACTTTGTTGGCAGCTTCTGCAGCTAAATCTGGCTGCCCAGCTTCGATATATGCTTCTGCCAGGTAGTGTAAAGCAGCCCATTTCGTCAATTTACCTTCCTGAATTGTTCCTGGATTGTCGGGCAGGTTTTCACTTGCATACTTAAGGTCTTCAATCATGTGCGTCAAGATTTCAGCTTTCGGTGTACGTGTGAAATCGCGACGGGGTGTTTCGGATACTTTGTCCACCCAAGGCACATCGCCGTACAGGTTGACTAAGTAGCGATAACTGTAGGCACGGAAGAAACGAGCCGTTGCTTCCACACGTTTTGGATCGTTGTCCTTATCTGTCCAGCTAATACCATCCTTTTTTAAAGCCTCGAGGATGGTATTGGTATTGCCAATAAATCCGTAGGCATATTTCCAATAATTGCGGACATAAGAGGAAGCAGGATTTAGCGTATAATTGCTGAATGGAGCCAATGTAGCGTCTGTACCTGTGGTTTTGATAGCAACGATATCTGTTCCGACCTGTAACGCCTCCTGTGGAGTTGCTCCTTGGGAAAAGATACTACCGTTCCAGGTCAGGAATTCCATGCGGGCATAAGAGTATAAACCATTTAGTCCAGTTTCGAAGCCTTTCGTATTGATATAGGTATTATCAGGTGACTGAAAGCTGCTGGTGTCTTCATTTAAGAAGTTCTTGCTGCAGCCTGTAAAAAGTAAGCTTAGGCCAGCTAGCATTGTATATAAAGTTGTATTTCTTTTCTTCATGATCTTGATGTGTTTAGAATTGGACATTTACTCCCAATGAGAATGTTCTCGCAACAGGATAAGGACTGGCAATATTTGTCGTTGTTGGATTACCTGTGGTCGAACTTACGCTCAATGCCTCTACGTTGTAACCTTTGATTTTGGAGAATGTATAGAGGTTACGGGCGTTAATAAATGCTTTAATGGAAGAGAGATTCAATCTTTTTAGAAAATCGCCATCAAAGGTATAGCCCAAGCTAAAGTCCCTAATTCGCCAATAGGATGAATTGATATAATACGTATGGTTGTTTACTGGCGTGTATCCAGGGGATGGGATGTCTGTGTTTGTACGCTCCGGTGTCCAGTAAGGCATGTCAGCAAGATAATTGGCGCCGTTGTTAGGTAAGAAACGTTCGATGTTTTTGAAATCATCTATTTTCGTTCCACCAAATGCCCCATTCATAAAGAACGACAGGGAGAAATTTTTGTACGTGAAATCATTGCCTATACCAAGTGTATAAGGTGATATTTTGTTCCCCATCATGGTACGGTCATTGGCATCGATTATACCGTCGTTGTTGAGGTCTGCTAACTTGGCATCGCCAGGTTTCGCTTTAGGTTGATAGGAGTTTGCGATGTCGTCGCCCTCTTGCCATACACCAATGACTTTATAATCGTAGAAAATACGGATAGGCTTTCCGATTAACCAGGCATTGGTCAAATCATCTTTTCCGTCAGCGCGCAGTTTGGTGATTTTATTGTTGTTATAAGCAAAGGTTGTATTTACATTCCATTGGAAATGGTCATTTTTGACAGGTATGGCATTCAAGGTAACTTCTATCCCTTTGTTGGAAGTTTCACCGATATTGGTCAAAATGGTGTTATAGCCGTTCATGACAGGGACCTGTTCACTTAATAAAAGATCCGATGTTTTTGAGGAGTAGTAGTCGATCGTTCCTGAAAGTCTATTTTTGAGAATCCCAAAATCCAAACCAAGGTTTAATGAAGCTGTCGTTTCCCACGTTAGATTGCTTCCACGTCCATTGAAATTCATCACAAGTCCTTTGACTGGATCAAGACCATAAATATAATCGACGTTGGTCAGACGGTCATAAGTTTGATAAGGTGATACGGCCTGATTTCCATTTTTACCATAAGAAACACGAAGTTTTAACAAGTCGAAATAGTCCTGCACATTCCCTTCTTTAGAAATTACCCAGGCTCCTGCAACGGATGGGAAAAATGCATATCGGTTGTTAACAGAAAATGCGCTATAACCGTCCGAACGACCTGTTAAAGTTAATAGGTAGCGATCCTTAAAGGCATAGTTGATTCTTCCCATATAGGAAATCATCGCTGTATTTTGAAGGTTGGATTCGATCTTAAGATTTTTAGAGGCAGAAGCCATGTTGTTATATCCGGCATCTGATACAAAATCGTCTCCATTCATTCTTGAAGTTTTCAAATTTGTTTTCTGGGAAGAATAGAGGCCCACGACATTGATCTTATGGTCACCAAAGATACGGTCATAGGTCAAGAGATTTTCCCAGGTCCAGTCCCAGAAATGCTCATTGTAAATTGATCCGGTACCATTCACGCCGCGTCCTGTGACCGTATTTGAGCCATAGTAGGAGTTTTCGTTAATATTTCGGTAGTTGGTTCCGAATGTGGTTTTGAAACTTAATCCTTCAATAGGAAGTTTCACATCAAGCCAAGTATTCGCATAGACCGTTCTTCTGGTCTGATCCCACTGGCCTTTTTCGTCTGCGAAAGGGTGTGCCCACAAGGTTTGTGCGTACATTGGGTACGTTACAGCAGTGCCATCGGCATCACGGTTTTTACTGTAAGGGGAAAGTTTTACAACACTTTCAAGGTTAGGCTGTACGCCGTCACGGTTCCCTTGAGAAGCCTGCATGGTCATTCCTAGCTTTAACCAAGAGCTTAAACTTTGGTTGAGGTTTAGATTGACATTATATCTTTCGTAGGGCGTGTTTTTTACCACACCATCTTGATTTAGGTAGCTTACGGATGCATAATAATCGGATTTATCCGTTCCACCCGAAAAACTGAGTTGATGTTCCTGAATGGGAGCGCCACTATTGAATACTTCGTCCTGCCAATTAACTTCTTCCCCTTTTTTGTATTGTTCTAATACGTTGGCAAAAAGATAATTTTCTGGGTTGAGCTGATCGCCGGTTTTTCCTTTCGAAGCCTGGTAATCACGCATAAATTGGATGTACTGTGGGCCGTTCATCAATTTAAGGCGGCGTTCTACACTTTGAACCCCAAAATAGCCGTTGTAATTGATGCGTGCTTTCCCTGCGGCACCCTTTTTTGAGGTGATGAGGATAACGCCATTTGCAGCTCTTGAACCATAGATTGCGGTGGATGAAGCATCTTTCAGTACCGAGATACTGGCAATTGTATTGGAAGAGATATCACCCAGGGAGCCACTAAAAGGAATTCCATCCAGGATAATTAGGGGTGCATTGGACGCCGAGATCGAGTTCTCACCGCGGATATTGATAGAAGCTGTTTCGCCAGGTTTTGCCGAACCGGAATTGATCGCCAGACCGGAAATCTTACCTTGAAGTTTATCGACAACATTCGGTGAATTTATTCGTTCCAGGGATTTTGCTTCCACTGTAGCGATACTTCCTGTCAAATCGCTCTTTTTCTGTTTACCATAACCTACGACCACAACTTCATCCAAAACATCCTCGGATTTTGTCAAGGTTATTTGTGCTGCTTGTGATACGGGAACTTCTTTCGCCGTAAATCCGATCGAGTTAAATGTTAGGATGGCACTTTTTGAACTGACGTTCAGTGAGAAGATACCGTCTTGATTGGTTGTAGTTGCTGCTGCTTTACCTTTTTCAGAAACAGTAACACCGCTTATTGGATTCCCCGTTTCATCAACGACCTTTCCGGAGACGACTTGCTGGAAGGGTGAACGACTGGTTATTGCAACCAAATTACGTGGATTTGCTACCCCGTAAATAGGTGCCGCTAATGACAAGATTGATAATGGTGTCAGAAGGATGAGATGACTCTTTTTGACCATAGGTGTGTAATTTAGATTCAGTAAGTGTTTAATGCGGCAATTATAAAGAAATAAAGCGTTGGCAATTCTATTGCTTCTTGGAACAAACGATTGCACGAACTACGAAAACGTTATAGAAATGGGGTTTTGTAATGAAAAATTGGAGCTAATTGAAGCTGATTTGTTCGGCTAGGAATTCCGATCGTTAATAACATGTATACGTCGAGCGCTTTTATTGTTGTTCAGTTGTGTCATCAAGATGCCATACGTCGAAAAAAGGGATGATATCGGTTAAAAGGGTCGTTTTTCTGCTCTTTTTTTAGTATTTTGGGGTAATTTGGTCTTTGTAGCCCATCCCGTCAGATACCAGCGGATTCGTTTAAGATTGATTTTTTGGGTAAATTTGTGTTTTAGTAGCTAAGGGCTGATGCTGTTTTTTCTAAAAGTCTTTTTTTTGTTAGAAAGAACCTTTAGCTTGTTTTCGTAATTGTTGTAAACAACGTTATGAAGCTTATATTATTAGTATTTATTTAAATAGAAGATTATGTCTATTGTAAGAGAGTCCGATCTGATTGGAATTGGAAAAAAATTTCAAATTGAAACCGATGCGGGAGACAATATGGTTGTTGTTATCCATGACGATGGCAGACGGGAACTTTATCGCTATGATGACGAGGAACATGAGTCACGTTGCGTCATGACACTCAATGACGATGAATCTCGGCAGATTGCGGGTATTATCGGTGGTTTGTCCTACAAGCCTAAAGCATTGGAGACAATTGAAGTTGCTTTGGACGATTTACGCATTGAATGGTACAAAGTGGAAGGCAAAAATGAGGGGGCCGGAAAGACGATTGGAGAGCTGGAAGTTCGTCAACGTACAGGTGCATCGATTATTGCTGGGATACGGGATGATGATACGGTTATCAATCCAGGACCGTCTTATTTGATTAGCCCGGGCACCACACTTGTCATTGCTGGAAAGAAGAATAATATTAAACTTTTGAAAGAAATTTTACTGTAATTTATGCTATCACATACCTTAATACTGGAAATTGGAATCGCTGTGGGACTTGTTGCCATTGTTGGCCTAATAGCCAATAAGCTTAAGTTTTCTGTTATTCCATTTTTCATTATT
This sequence comes from Sphingobacterium sp. UBA7253, assembly GCF_002472745.1. Taxonomy (NCBI): domain Bacteria; kingdom Pseudomonadati; phylum Bacteroidota; class Sphingobacteriia; order Sphingobacteriales; family Sphingobacteriaceae; genus Sphingobacterium; species Sphingobacterium sp. UBA7253. Next base: position 20,437 of record NZ_DKSP01000201.1, read on the forward strand.
ATAGGAATGGTTTTGGGACAGCACGCTCCGCAGGTTGGTCTGGTGGATTTAACATTTACAGAAAGTAAACCCTTTATAGATTTCATGGGACGGTTGGGTGTATTATTCCTGCTGTTTTACCTGGGACTTGAGTTTTCGGTCAATCGCCTTATTAAATCCGGTAAAGCAATTGTGACAGGCGGGACAATTTACGTCTTATTGAACTTTACTTCAGGCTTGTTGATCGGATGGCTAATGGATATGCCATTTAAGGAGATGATGGTCTTATGCGGTATCATGACAAGTTCGTCCACGGCCATTGTCGCAAAGGTTCTTACAGATCTCAAACGCACGGCCAACCCGGAGACTGAGGTCATTATGGGGATGATTATGTTCGATGATCTGTTTATAGCGATGCATATCTCTTTCCTTTCAGGCTTGATACTGACAGGAAGCAGTTCGTTTTGGACGGTAGCAGGAACGTCCTTACTGGCCTTGGGATTTATATTGGCCTTTTTGATTTTGGGCAGAAAACTGGTGCCTGCGATTGATCGCTTATTGAAGGAGAAAACTTCTGAACTATTTATATTGATCATCTTTGCCTTACTGTTTATTGTAGCAGGTTTCTCTGAAACCATCCATGTTGCGGAGGCTATTGGGGCGTTGATGGCTGGTTTGGTGTTGGCAGATTCGCAATACATCAAAAAGATTGAATCGATGGTACTGCCTTATAAAGATTTTTTTGGGGCAATGTTTTTCTTTAGTTTCGGATTGTCTATTGATATTATGTCACTTGGGGGAGCTGTATTTTGGGCTTCGATTGCAGCACTGGTGACGGTGATGGGTAATCTTGCATCGGGGTATTTTGCAGCTAAATTTTCGGGCATGAAACCTAAAACTTCTTTTGATATTGGCTTTACCTTGTCTGCACGGGGAGAGTTTTCCATTATCATGGCAAATATTGGTAAAGCAGGGGCTTTATTGCCCGTTATTCAATCCTTTGTGGTTGTATATGTGCTCATTCTTTCCATAGTATCCCCACTATTGACCAAAGAGTCCCGTAATCTGTGGAAATTACTTTTCGGTGCGGATACCAATAGCTCCAAGCCTTTGAAAAAGTTGAGTGATTTAGAAAATAAGCAGACCACTTAGACTTTCTAGATAAGAGAGAGTCTTATATGACTTATCATAAACAAAAAGGGATAATACGGTAATGTATCATCCCTTTTTGTTTATGATAGATATTGGATTTTACAAAAACCCTAATTCTAGTTTTGCTTCTTCCGACATCATGTCTTTTGTCCAGGGTGGATCAAATGTCAATTCGACCAATGCTTCTTTGACACCCGCGACGGCAGCAACTTTTTCTTGAACTTCATTCATGATTTCGCCTGCCACGGGACAGCCAGGAGCCGTCAGCGTCATTACAATCTTTGCAATACCCTCTTCCTTCGTAATGATTTCATATACAAGCCCCAAATCCACAATATTTGCAGGTTTCAGTTCAGGATCATAAATTGTTTCCAGTACAGCTTGGATTTGTGGCGCTAGACCCAGTTTATCTAATACAATGATACTCATTTATTCAGTTTTTTATCGTGAATAGCGTTTTGATAGATCGCTAATAATTTCGCTTCATTTATTTCAGGAGTAAAATTACTAAAATAGTAAGCAATACAGGTCTTTCTTATCTCATCTTTTTCATTTGTCGT
>NZ_DKSP01000201.1:22227-36067 GCF_002472745.1 Sphingobacterium sp. UBA7253
TCTTTTTCATTTGTCGTTTTTGTACTCCACTCCGTTAAACATTGGATGATATCGTTTTTGTTGTGCGGATCGAAAGTTTGTCCTGTTTTGCCGGGGATAATCAGTTCGGGGAGTGGGCCTAGATTTGAGCTGAGCACAGCTGTTCCGACTGAATAAGCCTCAAGAATCGTGATCGGCATACCTTCAAAACAAATCGATGGTACGAGTAGTGCCTGTGCTTTGGCTATCAGGGGAAGTATTTCTGACCTTTTTTTAAAACCGAGGTAGGAAATATTCGGCTGGTCTTTAATTCTTCTCAGGACCTCATTTTCGAGCGGACCGCCACCAATTAGCTGTAGTTGAAAATCTGTTCCGATAAAAGTATCGATCAGATTCAATATCCCCTTTTCATCTGAAAGACGACCGACGTATACGAAGTGGGCCTGTGTATCTTCGGGCGCTATTGCATTAGGGAAAACGAAGTTCGGTTTAATCTCGAACTTAGAAGACGGAAGGTGCAAGGTCGATTCAACGAAGATGTTCTTTGCAAAAGAGCTTAAATTGATGTAGCGATTTACCTTTGCCCAAGTTCCAATTTTACGATGAAACCAGTAATTCAGTGCGAGAAGAAATGTTTTTACTATAGAGTTGTTAAATGCTTTTTGTCGAACGGCTGTCCACGGAAACTCCTCTTGGAGTGAGTCCAAAAAGAGGTGGTTGTGGTGGTACAGCGTCGCCGAAGGGCATAGTAAACGGAAGTTATGCAAGGTCATGACCTGAGGGATGCCGAGTTTTGCAATTGTACGGACGATAATCGGGCCCGCTGCGTAATGGGTGTTGTGAACGTGAACGATGTCCGGTTTAAACGTCCGAATTATTTTTTTGACACGTTGAGCAGCGCAAATATTCCAAAAAGATCCTATTGTCTGTAATGCACCCTGCCAACCCTTTTTATTTTGAAAGGTTAGCGTTTGGACCTCATGTCCTTGCGCGAGGAGGGAAGATTCCTGCTGAAATACAGTGTCTTCACCACCAGGATCTTGATAAAATGTATGGATAATCAGTATGCGCATAATAAAAGACTTATACAAATGTACAATTTTGAGGTGACTTCCTTTAAAGGGACAAAATTGCCATTTCTATATGATTATTGCTATATTCGCAAGATTCGATCGTAAAGATATATGCAACATTTACAACAACTCGTGATAGAGGCGATAGAGACAAGTCAATTTCCTGAAACACCATCAAATTTATATGATCCGATACGGTATATATTGACTTTGGGCGGAAAGAGGGTTCGACCAGTGCTGACATTGATGGCTGCCGAATTATTCGGTATGCAAGAGATGGATGAAATTATCCCTGCTGCCAAGGCAGTGGAGTTTTTTCATAACTTTTCACTGATCCACGATGATCTGATGGATAAGGCTCCTTTAAGAAGGGGTAAAACGACAGTTCACGAAAAGTGGGATGCTAATATTGCTATATTGTCTGGAGACGGCTTGTTGGTCAAAGCTTATGAGGAAATTTCAAAGTGTAATCCTATTTACCTGCCTGCAACCTTGAAAATTTTGAGTAAAGTGGCTATGGAAGTATGTGAGGGGCAGCAATTAGATATGGATTATGAAAGTCGGGATTCGCTGACAATGCCTGAATATCTTGAGATGATCCGTCTTAAAACTTCGGTGTTATTGGGCGGAGCGTTACAGTTGGGTGCTATTTTGTCTGGAGCAGATGAGCAGCAACAGCAGCTGATCTACGATTTTGGAGAAAATGTCGGCTTAGCATTTCAATTACAGGACGATATCTTGGATGCCTATGGAGATCCAGATACCTTTGGAAAGATCGTTGGTGGTGATATCATGATCAATAAAAAAACCTTTTTATTGGTGAAGTTGATGGCGGTAATTTCGGACGACGATAAGATAGTCTTACAAGGCTTATTGGACACATCTATAGCGACTGCTCCATCAAAAGTAGCGGATATGCTTGCCTTATACGAGAAGTATGCGATTAAAAGTGCTGCCGACGAATTGAAAGATATATATACACAACGGGCATTTGAAAAAATGGAAGCATTGAATGTACCAAATGATCGCAAAGAAGCGTTATTAGTGTTAGCAAATAACCTTTTGGTAAGACAGCAATAAGTATAAATTCTATTAAAATTCGTATCTTGCCTGTAAATGTTTTTTTTGTAAGAAAATAATTAAATAAATTTTTAGATTACGTTCATGGAGCCTTTAAAAATCACCGTATTTCAAGCATATTTATTCTGGGAAAATATCGAGAAGAATCTAAATAATCTTGCATTGAGACTTTCCTCATTGCGTGAGAAAACGGATGTTATTATTCTCCCCGAAATGTTTAATACAGGCTTCACGAATAATGTCGAGAAATGTGCAGAACCTGCAAATGGACCTACAACAAGATGGCTATTTGAAATGGCAAGCTCACTTAACTGCGTTGTTGCCGGTTCTTTGATTATTGAAGAAGGCGGGAAATACTATAATCGTTTTGTATGGATGTTCCCTGATGGTAAATATGTCAAATATGATAAACGTCATCTTTTCGGACTATCTAAAGAAAGCGAGTACTTCGAGCCAGGAAATGAACGTATCCTGGTGGATATCAAAGGATGGAAAATTTGCCCAATGATCTGTTATGACCTTAGATTCCCCGTCTGGTCTAAAAATCAAAATGGCGCCTATGATATTTTAGTGTATACGGCCAGCTGGCCGGATAAGCGTTCTGCACATTGGAGAGCCCTTATTCCAGCACGCGCTATAGAAAATCAAGCTTACGTTGTTGGAGTAAACCGGGTTGGGCATGATGGTAATGATATTTACTATTCAGGTGGTTCTATGTGTATCTCTCCACTTGGTGATGTGGTGTATTATAAGCCAGAAGACGAGGATTTGTATACATTTACCTTAAATCCGAATGATCTGTTGGAAGCACGGGAGAAATTTCCTTTCTTAAAAGACTCCGATTCTTTTACAATCGGGTAACACGCTCTAAATTAGGTATAATTGCAAGCATTTATTTTTTCTGAGAGTGCCTGATCTTATTGGTCAGAAAGAACCTTCAGTTTGATTTAATTGCTGTTGGTGTTTGCAAAGTTATGAAGGTTTTGTTTGTCTCCTTTTTATTTGTTAAATTCAGTCTAGTATAAATCAAATTGTTATGATTTATCAACATCTACTGGTGACATGTTGATAAAATTTTGTTTGAGACAGTTAGATTAAAGCGTAATTTAGGCTAACTATTAGCCAAAATACGTTTAGCTTTTTCTCAAATTATATGAAAGACAACGTTTTATTATTGCAATAAGTTGCGTAAACAACCATAACCATTATTCATATGTTAGACCAAGATTTAGTATCACAAGAGTATTTTTATAATTTCTTAACAGGGAAATACTCAATTGCAGTTATGCGGAGATTACAGCGTAATCTCAAGGAGGCCGGGTTAAACATTACTTCTGAACAATGGAGTATCATGTATAACCTGTGGGTAGAAGAGGGGCTTACTCAGCAGGAGCTTGCTGTTCGCACATTTCGAGATAAACCAAGTGTCACTCGATTAATTAATAACCTGGAACGGGTAAATTTGGTTATCCGCGTTAATGATAAAAACGACAGACGGTCCAATCTGATCTATTTAACAAAAATAGGACGAAAGATGAAGGATGAAGGAATGAAGCAGGCAAAAAATACTATTGAACAGGCTTTAGGCGGATTAGCCGACGATCAAATTGCCTTGTCAAATACCATTCTGCATCGCGTATTATTTAATTTGAAATAAAGATACTTAGTGGGGGTTATTTTATAAGGGAACTATCAGGGTATAAAAAAGGTCCCCTATGTTGAATACATAGGGGACCTTTTTTATATGAATTTCTAGCAGTTAATCTTCGAAAAGTTTGCTTTCGAAATCTGTGTGGCTATTGACCAATTTACCTTCAGTTCCGAAATAGATTTCCTGAAAACTTAATGTACGGATAGCGTCTACCTTACGATAGAATTTATCAGCAGATACATCTGAAAGTGTTTTGAAACCACAAGCTTCCATAATTTCGACTGTAGCACGTAATGTGTTGCGGTGGAACTGAGCTACGCGTACATATTTATCATTTACGTCGAGTCCTTTGTATAAATGCGGCTGTTGCGTAGCAACTCCAACCGGACAAACGTCTTCATTACACTTAAGTGCTTGAATACAACCTAAAGCGAACATCATACCGCGAGCACTATAACATGCATCTGCGCCTAAGGCAATAACTTTTAAGATGTCGAAACCCGTTACAATACGGCTGGATACGATAACTTTAACATGTTTTTTCAAACCAAAAGCAATCAAGGTTTTCGTTACAAATGCCAATGCATCGTATAATGGCATCCCTAGGTTATCTGTAAACTCCAGTGGAGCAGCTCCCGTACCACCTTCTGATCCATCTACGGAGATAAAATCCGGGAAGATCTGCGTGTTTTGCATGGCGTGACAGATGTCGATAAACTCATGTTTATCGCCGATACAAATTTTGAAACCGATAGGCTTTCCACCCGATAGCTCGCGCAGCTGTTGTATGAAGTGCATCATTTCAGTCGGTGAGGAGAAAGCGCTATGTGCTGGAGGCGACATCACATCTGTTCCTGGAATGACGTGACGAATAGCCGCAACCTCAGGTGTATTTTTTGCCGCTGGAAGGATACCTCCATGACCAGGTTTAGCGCCTTGCGAGAGTTTCAACTCGACCATCTTCACGTTTTCACGATTGGATTTTTCTCGGAAGAGCTCCGCGTCAAATTTTCCTTCCTGATTCCGACAGCCAAAATAACCTGTACCCACCTGCCAAATTAAATCACCACCGTTGTTGTGGTAGTCACTGATTCCTCCTTCGCCGGTATTGTGTGCAAAGTTTTGAAGTGCAGCACCTTTATTTAATGCCGTTATTGCTGTTTTGCTCAATGCACCATAACTCATTGCTGAGATATTGAACACACTTAAGCTATAGGGTTTTTTACAGGCTGCATTTCCAACAGTGGTACGCAGATCGTGGTTTTCGATATGGCAAGGGAAAACAGAGTGCGCAGCCCATTCGTTCCCGACAGCCTGTGGATCAGTCTGCATACCAAATGCGACAGTTTCACGTTGATTTTTTGCACGTTGGTATACGATCGAACGCTGTCTTCTGTTGAAAGGACGTCCATCCATATCCGATTCCCAAAAATATTGTCTCAACTCAGGACGAATAGATTCGAAGATATAACGGAAATATCCAACTAAGGGATAATTGCGTAGGATGGCATGTTTGGTCTGGAAACTATGGTATAACGCGATCAATAGCAATGGAAATGGGATGATAAGCAGCCAAAACCAGCTTGATGTAAATATAAATCCAAATGATACAATGATTAAATTAATCACAATCATTATTGAAAGAATGAGTTTTCTAACTTCCATAGAAAATACGATTGTTTAGTTTTAATTCGCTATTTTAATGTTTAGCCCAACTGATTATTTTATTACTCAATTAGCATTCCAAAATGCGCTTTTGGACGAAGCAAATGTACTAAAGTTCCTGAAGTAAATGGATATATTTACCCCTTGGAGGTAAGTTTTGATAAGTTTATAACCGTTTCTAACAAACTATTTTCTTTTAGTAATCTCCTGCGATAAAAGTTGATAGATTTGCTGTAAATCTGGTTTATTGCTAATAAATTGCAAATGTTTTTGCATTGTTGTGCTGTCCTGTCGGATCGCTGGTCCTGTCTGAACTGTTATTGGAATATGATTTTGCACTTTTTCTGCCGTCTCCAGGATGATTGGTTTAATTAGATCAAAGGACAAGTCGTTTTCTGCTAAGAGCTCGTAGGCCATCTGATAAAGGATGTTAGTAAAATTGTTGACCATAACCGAGGCAAGGTGGATGGCTAAACGCTGCTGGGAATTACAATAGATGCTCCGCGGTGCACATGTCTGTGCTAACTGAAGTAGCTCGGCACTATTTTCATCCGTGTTACCTTCAACACAAAGTGGGACGGTCGAAAAATCGACTGCTTTATTTTTGGATAATGATTGTGGTGGATAGATGACTCCCGCATTTTTAAATCCAGCCAGTACAGAAAGATCGGTTGCTCCCGAACAATGAATAACAACACCTTTTATATCTTTTGGTAGCGCTTCTACCAGCGATACAATGGCCTGATCGGTAACGGCAATGAGGTAAAGATCAGCATGTAGGTCTAGTTCAGATAGTTGGTCAATTGCTGCGCAATGAAGAGCAAAGGCCAATGCATCTGCATTGGCCTTTGTTTTACTGTAGATCTGAACGATATGATGTCCTGTTTTTTGAAACTGTTGTCCAAAATGCGTAGCGGCATTACCGCTTCCTAAGATCACAATGTTCATTATTTAAGTGCTTTTCGTTTCTCCTCTTTATTTCTTCTCACAATGGACATGATAAAACCAATGGTCATGACAATCGTTCCACACCAGAAAAAGTTGATGTATGGGAATTTAATGGCTTTAAATACGACCCATTTCTTTTCTGGAAGCGGCTTTTGATAAACCATGATTTCCAGTTTATCCTTGTCAGGTTTAATTCCCGTAAATCTGAATTTAAGCCCTTGCTCGTTGACATCTTTATTGAAGTCATAAACACCACCGTCTTTAATTAAGTAGATTGGTTGTACCTCATACTGTTTGTTGTCGGCCGAAAATACTTTTATTTTCAATCCAACCATGACATCACTAGGACCTTTTGGAATTTTCTCCAGGTGAGCTTCTTTGTTTAAGCCTTCAATGACATAATATCCATTGCGGTAGCGTAGGGTATCACCGATATTTACCTGATACGTTGCCGGCTCCTCGTAGTCTTCGAAACCAGTTTTGTCTTCTGCCGGAACTTTCGCATGTGTTGCCTGACTTTCAGCTGCAGCTGCGGTAATCAGTGTATACACGTCATGCGTGACATAATGTTTGGTCGCTGGAGTACCAATCAAACCGCCCATTTTCGCGTTGTTTTGTGCAAAAGGTTGCAGCACAAAATGCTCCTTCACTTTACCTGTTTCTTCGTCGATCCGCTCGTATTTTATTTTATAAAACGTATTTGGAGCCACAATGCTATCACCGATATAGGTTATTTTGTATTCCCCCATTTGTACAGGTTCACCTTCGGTCAAGAATAAATTGTCGCCAGGTTTCTCTACTTTGTCAAATCCCGATACAGCAATGTAACCTGTGTTGTTGACCGAGATGACCTCGTTGGTTGCTGCGGCCACCATGGCACCGATAAGTAGTAATCCAAAGCCGATATGGGCTACCGAAGAGCCGGCCAGCTTCCATTTACCTTTGACAGCATCACCCAATACACGGATATTCGCCAAAATACAGAAAATACTTGCGAAGGTGATCAAAATATAGATCAGGTTGGTATACGTCTTCGTAAAATAGACGACAGCAGCCGTTAGAATGAGAGACACAACCAACGATGCTACCGTAGAAGCCAAAAACTTGCGGCTATCGGTACGTTTGTATTTTAAAAATTGTGTAAATCCGGTTAAGATCATAACGATCACTGCAAAACCCGATTGCCACTTGTTATAATGTTGGATCGGATCCAAAGGTGGAGCTACCTTGGTGCCAAAGATCTTGTTGAACACTGGAATTGATGTTGAAGCAATGATCTGTGCGCATGCGACAGTCAATACCAAGGCGCCAATAAACATCCAGAATTCTCTTGAATAGATATCCTCATCCTTTTCTGTGATGGGCATCTCTTTCTTTTTGACGGTAAGAAATACGACCATGATTACCAAAAAGACAACATTGAATAAGATCAATTGTCCGTTCATTCCCAGATCGGTAAAGGAGTGTACAGAAGTCTCTCCAAGGACACCACTACGTGTCAGGTAAGATGCATAGATAACAAGTACAAAGCTGATCATCGCCAAAAATGTAGCGGTGAAGTAGGAGTGGCCTGAATTCTTATAAGCAATCATGACGTGGACAGCAGCAATCAGGGTAAACCAAGGAATAATTGATGCATTCTCTACCGGATCCCATGCCCAGAAGCCACCGAAGTTAAGTGCTTCATAAGCCCAGAATGAACCCATGATAATACCTGCGCCTAAAATCATCACGGCAAATAAAGCCCAAGGAAGTGCTGCATTGATCCATTCTTTGTATCGCTTGGTCCAAAGAGCACCTGTTGCATACGCAAAAGGAACAATCATCGACGCAAAGCCAAGGAACAGTGTTGGTGGGTGAATCACCATCCAGTAATTTTGAAGCAAAGGGTTCAAACCATTACCGTCGGTGATGAGTGAAAGATAATTAGCTTCTCTAAAGATTGGAATATCCATTGCTTCACGCAATAGGATAAACGGAGAGCTACCGATACGCAGACCGAAGATTTCCACACCAATAATCATGGAAGCTAAAAATGCTTGGCATAACATGACGAAAGTCATGACAGACGATTCCCAGCTTTTTGCTTTAAATAGCAAAACAGAACCTAATACTGTTTGCCAGAACATCCAGAGCCAAAAACTACCCTCCTGACCTTCCCAAAAACTGGAAATGATATAGTAGGTAGGGAGTGTCTTGGACGAGTGCGCCCAAGCATAATTATATTCAAAAAGATGATTGTATATAATATAAAATAAAGTTGCACCAATCGCCACTACGGAGACCGCATTAACCCAAAAGGCAATACGTGCAATTTTTTTCCATGAATTCTCTTCAGGGTATTTTGTTGCAAAAAAGTAACTGATACAAGATAGAAGTGCAGCACCAAAAGAAAGTACAATAAAGAATTGTCCGATCTGCCCTGGTAGCAGGTGCTCACCAACGTAATTAACGTCCATTGAAAATTGATTTTACGAATTAATTATTGAAAGCAGTAGCATTGATCTCGGTGACGACCGATTTATCGTTATATTTTGACGGACATTTCATCAATATCTTACTTGCCCTAAACACATTTCCGTCCATTTTTCCTGTCAATACAATTTGCTCTGAACGTTCAATATCTTGAGGTTTGGCGCCTCTAAAAATCACTTCACATTCTGTACCATCGTTGTCACGCATGAAAAACGAAAATTTGTTGGCGTCAGTTTTGGGATCATAATGAAGCGCTTTGTCTTTATTCAATTGACCTACCACATATAGTTCGGTTTTCTTTTCTTTAGCTTCGGTAAATGTCGAATAGGTACTTGAATCGGTATAGATAACAAGTATCATGGCAATTGCGACAGCAATGATAGCGATTAGAATAATTGAACTTTTTTTCATTTGTATTTACTTATTTTATAGGTGTTTGATCTCATCGTAAAATGAGCTCGTTTCACCCGGTTTGTTTTTTCTTAACGATGAATAGCTATTCCAATCTGCCAGATATTCTCCTGTTTTTTCAGAAAGATTATTACCCAAATCTGACAACGTTGTGCTCACTAAAATCCCAAATTGATTACATTTGAGACCTAATCGAATGCAAAATTACAAATAGATTCGCTAAGAAAGGAATAATGCAACTTTTCCATATTATTTATATCTATTCTAAATAGTTTGAATTAATTGGAAAAATAAGCTAGATTCGAATGCTTTTGAATAATTTGAAGTGAAATTTGCTATTTTGGTTCTAATGATATCGCATGAATTTTACAATTGCCTGTTAATATGAGTGTTGCTTTGCGATTTTTAGGGCTCTTTTGGGCTGTTATATTCCCCTGCTTTTTTGTTTTTGGACAGGTAAAATTCCGTAATCAGGAAATTGCTATCCAAAATGACAATGACGTTTATCTACTGACGGGTCAGGACCGCTATTATACCAATGGTATCAATATAAACTATAGGATTGCGTTGCCAGGGAAACCAGATAGTCAGACTTCAAATACGGTATTGGATTTTGAAATAGGCCAACGGATTTACAATGGTATCAGTATCATTGACTATAGACGGCAGGAAAAGAAATACGATAGACCATTTGCAGGTTACCTCTATTTTAGTGCTGGGGTAACGCGGTTTTTACCGCACGATCAGGTTGTTGAGTTCAAGACTGAATTGGCGCAGATCGGCCCTAAATCCTACGGTGAAGAGGCACAGAAGTTTATCCATCATCTCTTTGGGATGTACGAGGCGACAGGTTGGGATACGCAGCTTGGAAATTCCTTTGGTATTGATTTAAGTGCAACCTATAAAAAAGGACTATATCGCAGTCAAAATCAGCAATTCGATGTCGGAATTATAGGTGAGGGGACCATTGGATTAAATAATACCAATATGGGAATTGCGGCCCCGCTTCGGTTGGGGAAGCTGAAATCCTATCAGGCATCCACCTTTACACATGGGCATTTGACACAGGGAAGAGCGAACAATGATAAAGAATGGTATTTTGTCTATCAACCAAGCGTGTCTCGTATTTTTTACAGCGCAACGGTAGAAGGAGGGAGAGGTAAAAATGATCCCATAGGCAAGTTATACACTATTCAGCCTTGGATGCTTAGTCACCGCATTGGTTTCAATTGGTCTAACCACAAGATCAATTACGGTATCAATTACATCTTCAATTCGAAAGAGCTCAAATCGGTGTTTCACCGGCATCAATATGGCGAGCTGTTTTTTGCCTACCGTTTTTGATCAGCCAGCCATAAGTAGGACCTACATGGATCCGCTTGATAGGATCTTCGTTGGCGTTCAAATGTTTGTCGTTTGGAGATTGTTTAACCTGGGTTTTCGGGAATAGGGTCAGCCAGTTTTTTTCCGATCAATCTGGTGGTGAGCATAGCGGCTACGGTATCTCCAGTAGCATTGAGCATTGTTGCCAATGGGTCGACCAGCGTGGCGATAATCATAATGGAAGGAATCACCTCCGTTGGCATCTGATAAACCGATATGATCAGCATTTCTCCGATGTAGCCACCATTAGGAATACCTCCGGCTACGATGCTCACGAGTAACGTAATGCCAACCGCCATAATCAGATTGGCTGGATCAAAAAAATCCTTTCCGCTTAATAAAAGTGCGATATAGATTTTAAAGATACAGGCGATCGCCGATCCATGCTTGTGCAATGTCGTGCCTAAGGGAATGACGACATTAGCGACGCTGTTCGGGATTCCAATTTGCTTGGCTGCAAGTAAGTTGGCTGGCATGGTGGCGAGGCTACTGCAGCTGCTCAATGCGGTCAAGGAAGGCAATATGTTATTTTGCCAATAACGTTTTACACCCTTTAGCCCGAATGCAAAAAAAGCGAATAAACTGAATACCGTGAAAAAATAGAAGATTCCAAAAAAGTAATATAGACCGATAGGTTTGGCATAAAAACCAAAGAGCTGTGGCCCTAGAGTTCCAACCTGATAGGCAAAATATGCTCCCAAACCAATGGGAGCGAGGTTCATGACTATCACGAGCAGATTTCCCATCACAACATTGCCCGAGTTTATAAATTTACGGAAGGTCTCTGCAGATGCCCCTGATTTGCGCGTAGCAATGCCAACGAGGAACGAAAAGATGACAAAGGCCAGCATATTTTGTCGAGATAATAAACTTGAAAATTCGCTAACGGTTAAAAAGCGGACCATTTTTTCACCCCAAGAATCATGAACAACTGTTTCCATGATCTTGTTTGTTTGTTCAATAGCCAGTGGAGCATCTACTGGAAAGAGGTAAAGGAAGCAGATGCTTGACAGTCCGGCGACGACAATACCCAGTACAAATACGAACGACATCATGCCGATGATCCTTCCCAGTACACTGTCGCCATCGATATTCGCAACAGATGCGGATATGGCAAAAAACACCAATGGTATAACACTGACAAAGAGGAGGTTTAGGAAAATATCGCCGATCGGTTTAAGATTGTTGACGATATGCGGAAAGAAGATGCCGATCAAACTTCCAATACTGATCCCAAGGAGTAGAAGTAAGATACTGCCGTAATTCTGCACAAAAGTTTTTGTAGCGTATTTCATAGGTGTATGATTAGTTATTTCAAAAGGAGTTCATTCACATGGAAGAACTGCTTATATTGTCTTTGTATTTGGTCACATTGAGAATATCCAATGCTGTTGTATTGCTTGCGCTTGTTAGGTTTGGATATTTCATTAGGTTTTGTGAATGTTTCTTATTTAGATTGCTAAAATACTGTTTTTCTCGAATAGGTCTATTAAAACGAGCTGAATTTATGCGTGTTTGTTCATTTTTGTTTTACCTTGCTGAAAAAATCCGCTTTTGTCGACTGGACTTTTTTTATTGAAAGCATTTTTTTTATAGCGGTACCCATGCCTACTATACGCTCGGTATTGATATGCTTTTTCATTTGGAAGTCGATGTACTGGTCAATTGGTTGACATCACCTTTAGTCTACGCTGAAAGATGGTCGGGCTTGCTAAAACCGTGAGGATTTTGATACGGGCATTGGCTTTTTTATCTTTGGACAGTAGCAATGATATGCATCATGGGCAGGGAGTAGGCCATTCGTTTTGGCGTCGTTTCTTTGTTTGGACTCCATGTGTAAAAATTAGAACTTAACGTATTTGTATAAAAATGGAATTTGTAACAACAGGAGATGGTTCGAAAACTTTGTTTAATGCTGAAATAGGAGAATGTTATCATTCGAAACACGGTGCGGTACAGGAAAGTAGGCATGTTTTTATAAAAACGGGGCTTGACCACTATGTACAAACGACAGGAGCCGCCGACGTTGGTATCTTGGAGGTTGGCTTTGGTACCGGTTTGAATTTTCTACAAACAGCCGACTTTTTTAGGGATAAATCTTTTCAGGTGGAATACGTCGGAATTGAAGGATTTCCCCTGCCTTTGTCTACTATTGCTGCAACGGGCTATGATGCGACGGTACACCCAACTGTTTGGACAAGTTATTTGAATGCATACGAGCAGGCTTTGACGGAAAACGTACAGATTAACGAGTACTTAAAGCTTCATATTGACCATACCTTATTGATGAATTTCCAGTCGGATCGCTTGTTTGATGTCGTTTATTTTGATGCTTTTGCGGCAGTGCATCAGCCTGAGATGTGGAATGATGCTGCGTTGGGACATATCGCGCAGTTTGTTAAACCGGGTGGTGTCTTTGTGACCTACGCTATTACCGGGAACCTCAAACGCAGTATGAAAGCATTGGGATTTTCAATAGAAAAGGCGCCTGGTGCACCAGGCAAGCGTGAAATGCTGCGCGCGACTAAGTTATAGGAAGGACGATTGCCGACTTTAAATTATTGTTAACTGCTTGGTATTCTAAAAAGTGTTTTCTAATTTAGCCCAAAATAGAGACGCTAACCTATTCACCACTTGTGGTTTATATTTTACTACCTAATGACAGATTCGCAGTTGATAGACAGTTTGAAGACAGATGGCCAGGAAGGATTTGTTGCGATTTATCGTAAATTCTATAAACAACTGTTATTCTTTATACTTGGTTATCTGAAGGAAAACCGTGTGGCAGAGGAAATCGTGGCTGATGTTTTCGTTAAGGTATGGGAGCGTAGGTCTGATTTTCATACAATGGAAAATCTAAAGGCCTTTATCTATATTTCGGCAAAGAATGCGAGTCTGAATGTTATTCGGTCGGAGCGTTCTAAAGGCATCCATGAATCCTTGACAAATTATGAGGATCTGTTGGTAGATGATCGCGACGTTTTCTCAAAAATGATTCATGCGGAGTTAATCCACTCTATATTTATTGAGGTCGGAAAGCTTCCGGAAAAACAACGGGAAGTTTTTAATATGACCTATCTTGAAGACAAGACTGTCGAAGAGATTGCAGAAGAGCTTCAAATGAGCCCAACTGCTGTATACACAAACCGTTCCCGTGCGATACATACCATACGAA
>NZ_DKSP01000201.1:36123-44382 GCF_002472745.1 Sphingobacterium sp. UBA7253
TGTTGGGGACTAAAAATGCATTAACGCTCCTCGCGTTTTTATCTTTAGTCGGCGAGAATTAGCCGGGGCGTATCCGATTTTATACCCCGCTATTTATTCTGTTTTGACCCTTATCTTTTTATTTTCTGATTGGTTTTCTAAGCTTCTGCGCTGTTTTTTTACCTGTTTAATATTTTTTTACTTTTTTATGTAAGATTCTGTGAGTCGCCGTGTTTTTATTGACGAAAGAAACGATGACGAAAAGTATGCATGGTACAGACCACATTATAACACTTCTGAACTCCTATTTAAAGGGTGAAATTCATCGTGATACACATGTGGAACTCCGGTTGTTATTTGAACAATACCCAGAATTGCAGAGCATGTTAATGGAGTTAGAAAATCCAGAAAACCTTCAGCAAGAACTTAAAATTTATGAAAGTCTTTTTGAGGCTGATGCAATAAAGGCAGAAGAAAGGGTTTTGTCGACCATTTTAGATCGAATTGACGTAAAGTCAACTGAGCAGCAGGTGAGCTGGTTCAAAAAATATCGGTTGTATGCTGCTGCTGCGGCATGTATCATCGGTTTAATTGGGCTGGGGACTTGGAAAATGAAACAAGATGAACAAGCTCAAACTGTTGTTGATCCGATACTCCTGGCTAAAGATCTTGTACCCGGAGCCAATAAGGCAAGGCTTCAGCTTGCCGACGGAACGCATGTAGACCTGGATGGGCGTTATAGTGGGATTTTAATGGGAAGTAAGATCCAGTATAGCGATGGTTCGGTTGCAGTGAATACAAAAGAAGATAAAGGACAGATGATGGTCTTGTCAACACCTAGAGGTGGGCAATATCAGATTTCCCTGTCTGACGGTACTAAGGTGTGGTTGAATGCCGATACGCGCTTGCGTTATCCCAACAAGTTTATAGGCCAAACACGTGTTGTAGAATTAGATGGTGAGGCTTACTTTGAGGTCGAAAAGATGCGGGATAAACCTTTTGTGGTTGTGACCAATAAAGAGAAAGTCGAAGTATTGGGAACTCATTTCAATGTTTATTCTTTTCCGGGAGAGCAGGAATCAAAAGTGTCTTTGTTGGAAGGTAAAGTAAAGGTATCTGTGCCTATAGGAAAGGAAAGACTGCTTGTTCCCGGAGAACAGGCTTTGGTGAATGGCGAAGAACTCTCTGTTCAACAAGCCGCTGTAGAGGAAAGTATTGCCTGGAAGAATAATGAGTTTACATTTAACGATGAACCTTTGGGAACGGCATTGACACAAATAGCGAGATGGTATGATATTGATATCGAAATAGCTCCAAGTGTGTCGAAAATTAGGTTATGGGGATCAGTATCGCGTTTGGACAATTTTGATAAGGTACTTAAGATTATCAAAATGACAGACGATAAAATAAAAGTTCAGATTGAAGGAAGGAGGGTGAAATTGATGAAATAAGAATACATTAAATCATTATTTCGTCCTTTTAAGGAGCTGAGGAAGGTGGCACTTCCCCAGCAAATTGGTTCGAGATATAATAAAACTTACTCAACTGTTTATTAAACTAACAAAACCAACCAAATGTAATGAAAAAGTATAAATACCTCATTATTATGAAAATGATTATTATGCTTCTTTTGTTTAGTATCGTGCAGCTTCAAGCTGGAAGTTTCGCTCAGACGGTGCGTATAAAAAAGAAGAATAGTCCTATTGTTGATGTATTTCGGGAAATCAAAAAACAAACTGGATATACCGTATTATGTAAATCAGAAATTATCAGCAATAGTCCTAAGGTCAGTGTGGATTTTAATAATCTCTCCTTAGACCGGGCATTAAATGAACTGTTGTCTCCTAGAGGTCTTAGCTACATCAAAGAAGGCAATTCTATTATTGTGAAGATTAGTGATAACAGTCGTCTCGAGCAGTATGCGCCGCTCACAAATGTAGGCTGGCTAGCAGAGCAAAGCCCTGTTCAGGGCAAAATTACCGATCAGGATGGCAAAGTGCTTGCTGGGGTAAGTGTAGCCGTAAAGGGCGGAAAAAAAGCAACTGCATCAGACGCCAATGGAAATTATACAATTGCTGTAAGCAGAGGGTCAATTCTGGTATTTAGTTTTGTTGGCTATGAGCGTAAAGAAGTAGAAGTGAACGGAGATGTCTTGAATGTTAGCATGCATCCAAGTCTATCGAATCTGGCAGAAGTCGTTGTCACTGGATATGGTACATTTAAGAAATCGGACTATACTGGCTCTGCTTCAACAATACGTACAGAGCGTATGTCAGATGTACCAGCAGTAGATTTTTCGACAATGCTCCAAGGTAATGCACCTGGAGTGCAGGTTAATTCCCTATCGGGTCAGCCAGGAGGTTCAACGGATATTCGAATACGGGGTATGGGGTCTATCAATGCAGTCAATAGGCCGCTTTTTGTTATCGATGGAGTGCCAGTGATGTCGGGCGATATCTCTTCTAGCAGTTCAAACAATGCTGGTCTCGATGTCATGTCTACCTTGAGTAATGCAGATATTGAGCAGATTACGGTGATAAAAGATGCGGCAGCAGCTTCGCTTTATGGCTCCCGGGCAGCAGGCGGTGTTATCTTGATCACAACCAAATCGGGCAAGGCCGGGAAACCTGTATTTTCGTTCAAAGGTGACTATGGGCTTTCCAGTCAAGCGACAGATTTTCGTGAGGTAATGAATGGTCCGCAACGGCGCGAAATGCTACTTGAAGGGCTTCGCAACAAAGCACGTTATATCGACAAGTTGACTGACGAAACATTGATTGAAGATTTTGCACAAAACAATATTGATAAATATGCACCGCAACCCTGGAGCGGCTGGACAGATTGGAAAAAGGAACTATTTCGTCGCAATTCACCGTTTAGAAACGCAGACTTGTCAGCTTCCGGTGGGGATTCCAAAGTCTCATACTATACATCATTGGGCTATACCAATCAAACAGGCTTGTCTTATCAGTCTGGTTTTGAAAGGTTAACAGGTCGTTTGAATGTGAAATACAAAATGAGCGACAAGCTAGAACTTGGGGCTAATATTTTATATTCAAATGTGAACCAGGATGTTAATTCGGAAGGCGGAACTTACACATCACCGATCTATTCATCACGTCACAAACTGACTGCTTCCGAACCTGTATATAATGAAGACGGTAGCTTCTTTTTGGATTTTTTCTCCAATGGTCCACGTAATCCGAAAGCATCATCATTGTATAATTACCGTCGGGAAAAAGCAGATCGATCGTTCAATACCGTCTTTGCAAACTATAAGTTTATGGATGGTCTCGTTTTCAATACAACCTTCAGTTTAGATCATACAACGACTCGATACAACTCCTGGTCTGATCCGCGGACTTCAGATGGTGAGAAGACAAATGGTTCATTGTCTACAAGTTTTACCGACTATAATCAAATGGTGTGGCGTAATAGCTTGACCTATACCAAGACATTTGCGGCGAAACACCATTTGGATGTTTTGGGCGGTTATGAAGTCAACCGTTACCGCAGAGATGGGATGGATGGGGCCAAAGATAACTTCCCTTCGGTAGAAAAGATTGTACTTTCCAATGGTTCGGTGCTCACTGATCTTTCCGGGTCGAATACGGAATGGCGATTGCTGTCGTATCTTTCGCGCGCCAACTACAATTATGATGATAAGTATTTCTTAGGAGGAAGTGTGCGCATGGATGGTAGTTCAAGGATTCATCGGAGCAGCCGTTGGGGCACATTTTGGTCACTGTCAGGCGCATGGAAGTTTACGAAAGAGAGTTTTATGGACTCTTTGAACGATGTGCTGACAGATGGAAAGATTCGGGTGTCTTATGGTACAAACGGTACTTTGCCTTCAAGTTATTTCACCTACATGGATTTAACAGGATTTGGCTATCCGTATGGGAATAATCCGGGGATCAGGGAAACACAGATCGGAAATCCAAACCTAAGATGGGAAAAACAGAATAACCTTAATATTGGTTTGGATGTTCGTTTATTTGATCGATTGGGACTTACATTCGAATGGTATAGAAGGCAGTCATCAGATTTATTGAATGATATGCCGACCTCCTTAACAACGGGTTTCGGATCTTACCTGACAAACATTGGAGCAATTCGAAACTCGGGTATCGAAGTGGATCTGAATGCAGATATTCTACGTGACAAAGCGTTCAAATGGAATGCGAGTTTGAATTTCGGTATGAACAAAAATAAGACAATAGCTTTGGCCGATGGTAGTGAGGAATTACGCGATGGTACGTCAATACATCGTATAGGCCAGCCTTGGTATAGTTATTATCTTATTGAGTTTGCTGGAATAAACCGGGAGACTGGGGTACCTCAATATTATGTCAATGACCCTTCAAATTTAGGATCAAGGGATATTACAGAGGATTATACTAAAGCTAATCGTATTCTTTACAAAAGTGTCGATCCAAAACTGATCGGTGGGTTTACCAATACGTTCCGGTATAAGATGTTTGATCTGAATTTCACCTGGACTTATTCACTTGGCGGCAACTCCTATGACAGTGGTGCAAGCAAGACTGAACTAGGCGGAAAAACTGGCTATGATAATATACCACAGTATTATGAACGGAGATGGCAGAAGCCTGGTGACGTAACCGATATCGAGATGTTTATGGTCGGGAATACTTACGATATGAGTAGTGTGGCCAATACACGTCGTGTCCATTCTACGGATCATATTCGATTGAAGAATATGACTTTTGGTATTTCTTTGCCACAGCAGATCTCGCGTCGCCTCAAAGTAAGTAATATTAGGGCATATTGTTCGGGCGTAAACCTATTGACGTTTGCAGCCTACAAAAACTATGATCCGGAAGTACCTGTAAATGGTACCGTGTATTTTGAGTCCCCTAAATTGAAGACAGTAACCTTTGGTTTGGATGTTAAATTCTAAAAAAAGACTATGAAAAATATATTATCAATGGTATTGCTCTCTTCCACTCTTTTGGTGGGATGCGGTGACCAATGGTTGGAGAAAGCGCAACCGAGTACATCAACAGAAAGTTCGCAGGCTATAAAATCTGTTCGTGATGCGGGATATGCCTTAAATGGTATTTATGATATTATGCGCGGATATGAATACTATGGCGCAAGAATGACCTATTATGGGGATGTGACAGGAGAAGATATGTTGGCTAATGGTGATACAAAAAGAGCTGCAAAGTATTATCTTTTTGACTTTAATAAAGATAATACACCTAGTTCATTGTGGTATCAACCCTATCGCGTATTAAGAAATGCCAACGGTATTTTGACCTATGTAAATGGTGTTCCAGAAGGCCAAATGACGGAAGAGCTGGGAGATATCAAAGGTCAGGCCCTCACACTTAGAGCAATGGCCCATTTTGATCTGGTGAAAGTTTTTGGAGCTCCCTACACAAAAGACAATGGCGCTTCTTTAGGCGTACCGATCGAAACTGAGAAACATGCTTCTACCAATAAACCGGTGCGAAATTCGGTTAGGGATGTTTACAAACAGGTGATTGAAGATCTGGAAAACGCAGTGAACTTGTTAAGTGCAGCGAAAAAGAATGGTAAGCTGAATAAATTTGGTGCTCAACTACTACTCGCCAGAGCTTATCTCTACACGGGAGATCATGCAAAGGCTTTTGCGCTGACAAATCAATTCATTAAAGATGCCGAAGCGGCACAGAGTTCGACAAAAGGGCAATACATCCTGTGGACGAATAGTGAGTATGCCACTGTTTGGTCAAAGGATTTTACCAGTGAAATTTTGTTTGGACTATCCGTTCTAAAGACAGAAAGTGGGCCAGGAAAAGAGGGGATCGGCAATTTATTATGGCGTAATGGGTATAATGATATTATTCTGTCGGATGATTATATGAATCTGATTAAGAATGATGCAAACGATGTACGTCATAAAATCATTACCAAATATACCAGCAAGCAAGTTGATTATTATTATCTAAATAAGTATCCGGGCAATACAGCTGATGGGGAGAACCCGGAGTTTGCAGATATCCCGGTGCTTCGTCTTTCGGAAGCTTACCTGATTGCTGCTGAATCGGCGGTGAAGCTAGGTGACAATGCGAATGCTTTAAAGTATTTGAATGCGATTGTTACACGTGCAAATCCGGCAAAATCTATTAGTGGTGTAGTTACTTTAGAACGCGTTATGGAAGAACGCCGTCGTGAACTTGTAGGGGAGGGGCATCGTTTGTTTGATGCTATGCGCAATAATATGCGTATCGAACGAAAGGGCGCTGCCCATGTTTCACCTTCATTGAGACCGGAAACAAAATCCTTTGATCGGACATTTTTTAAAACTTTAATGGCCATTCCAAGGGTTGAAATTGATGCAAATAATAATATTGTTCAGAATGAAGGATATTAATATCGTATGAAAATTCATTTAAAAGCAAAGCACGGTGGTTCCTATGGAATCGCCGTGATCTGGTATTTGTTTGTTCTATTTGGCGTTATGCAAGGTGCTGTTGCCCAAAGCGCTTTGGAATTGGGGAAGTTTGACGGTCCTTATTTTTTTTATGAAAATGGTGACAGTAGTTGTATCCGTGTGGAACATGGTCAGGTGTTGTCCGAAAAATCGGAGCATATAAAAGCCTTTAAGGTTTCGACGGAAGACGGTAAGCACCAATTTGAAGTTTGGCGTCATCCCATGGTGGCTCCTGCCTGGTCCTATCGTCCAAGCAAAAAGATTGTGGTCTTGTCGGATCCGCACGGTGATTTTGAATCTTTCTATTCGATTCTCAACGCGCAGAAGGTCATAGGGTTAAACTACGAGTGGACGTTTGGGAGTAATCAGCTTGTCATCATAGGCGATGTGTTTGACCGCGGGAAAGATGTTTTGCCTATCTTTTGGTTGATCTATAAACTTGAATACGAGGCTGCAAAAGCTGGCGGGCAGGTCCACTTTTTATTTGGTAATCATGAAGAGATGGTTTTACGCGGAAATTATAAATATACGCAAGAAAAATACAAAGCTTTAGCAGAGAAGGTAGGTAGGGATTATCGTGACTTTTGGTCAGTAAATACGGAGTTGGGGAAATGGTTACAGACAAAGAATACCATGGAAAAGATCGGGGATAATCTGTTTGTTCATGCCGGGCTAAGTGCAGCGATGTTGGATCCTCAATGGTCGATCTCAGCGGTCAATGACTCGGTACGTCATCATCTTTTTCAACAGAAGGAAGAACGGCAAAAATCGAAAGCTGCTACTTTCCTATTTGGCAGTGAGGGGCCACTATGGTACCGCGGAATGGTTCGTGAAGAAGAAAAATATCTTCCCTTGCCACAAACAGAGTTAGAAAAGTTAATGGATGTATATGGTGCTCGAAAAATCTTTGTAGGGCATACCATTTTTCCGGAAGTAAGCAAATTTTATGCGGGTAAGGTCTATGCTGTGAATGTTGCCAATGAAGCCAATCGCCTGAAGGGCCATAGTCGTGGAGTGCTTCTCCAGGGGGCTAAGGTTATCATTCTTTATGACGATGCTAGCAAAAATAAATACTTCGCCTCTAATTTATAAGCCGCTTAGCAAGTTGATATAATTATCGATAAAATGCAGTTTGTCTTTGGATTTATATTGTTGAATATAGCGCGGATGGTCGAGGACGGTCATTTTTCCAAACAACTTTTCTTCCTTGTTGATCTTGGCGAGAAAGGTTGCATTTTTCTTTCCGAGCACAAAGACCTCATCCGTCGCTAAGCCTATGGAAATGTGCTGTTTTAGGGAATCGATCATAAAGTGTTTGACCATATCAAAAAGTTGCTTGTCGTCGTAATAATTTGCATTGATCCAGTTGTTGGGCTTTGTTTCTCGCACAATCGCGAGGGGAAATGGCGAATTGATGTAAAACTGTTTGTAGAAGATCTCTGGGCCACCATAAGCTTCAATCATATCGTACATAAAAACCGAAGATATTTCATGGGTATGTGCAGATTGCATCTCTATTCCACATGCACTAGCTAATCTTTTGGTGTCTGTAAAAGGAACTCCCGTTACACCAGCACCGTGTCTGCTCGGATTAATGCCGATAATGAATTTTCTGGTTAGATTATCATTGTAATATTTCTGGTAGAACTGTTCCATTACGACTAATGTTTCGGGGTTATCAAGGTAGGGGTTGATAACATTGAATTCTGGGGGAAGACTTCCTTGATAATGAAGGTGTTTATTGAATAAAACTACTTTTTCTGCAAATGTTAGCATCGTTCGTGTGTTTAAAAACAAAATACGATTTTTAAAGAACAAAAAAACAAAGCCGGGTG
>NZ_DKSP01000201.1:44513-48840 GCF_002472745.1 Sphingobacterium sp. UBA7253
CACCCGGCTTTGTTTTTTTGTATCTTGGGTCAGGATTAGTGACCTTGTGTGCCGTCTACACCATGTGAATGCCCGTGAGACAATTCTTCTTCAGTAGCAGGACGTACAGTTAAGATTTCGATATCGAAATTTAATGTTTTGCCAGCCATCGGGTGGTTTAAGTCAGCGACAACTACTTCTGGAGTAACCTCAGCTACTACAGCGCGGAATTGGTTTCCTTGGTTGTCTTGCAAAGGCAATACTTCTCCTACTGGAGGTAAACCTGTTTCTTTGAACATATCTACTGGCAACTGTGCGAATGCCTTGTCATCTTTTTGACCGTAAGCATCATCCGGTGCCAATTCAAATGAAATTTTATCACCAACGTTTAAGTCTGCGATGTTTTCTTCGAATTTAGGTAACATCATACCTACACCATATAAGAAATCTAAAGGTTGTTCTGCAGTTGTTTCTTCAACGAAAACTTTTTCACCGTTTTCTACTGTGTGAAGTCTGTACGTCAATGCTACGACGTCGTTTGCTTTTATAGCCATCTGATTTTGATTTTTGGAAGCCCGAGGCTACCGTTTATTAAATATAATTTATTAACGCTTGTATGGAATCCTGTGGTAGACTGCAGGTCCTGTTTTTACAAAGATATGCTTTTGTCTCCTTTCCGACTCTATGTTCGAGCAATGGAAGATTTTCTTCTGTACCGCCAAGAACAATTTTATTTGGAATATAATAGTTGCCGAGTTCATTTTTGAAAGCCATTGCTTTATCCCCCGTCAATGCAATTTCATTGATTCCATATATTTCTTCTAGCAATAATATTGCCCAATTTGAATAAGCCGAACCATAAGTCTTGATTTGCGGGAATACATTCGCCAGCAATTGGTCTGTAATGGCGATGTAATTTTCATCATCAAAAAGCAAACCTAATCGTTTCAGCTGACGAACCATTGTCGACGAAGAGGATGGAATTACATTATCCATAATTTCGCTTTTCCGTGCGATGAGTTCCTCTGCCTGCGACGATGTATAGTAGAATGTTTTTTGTGATCCATCGTAAAAGAATGCAATGGCCTTATCAGCGAGCTGTCTTGCTTTTGTGAGCCAATTGAGGTCAAATGTCGCCTCATATAATGCTATAAAGGCTTCAATAGTGAATGCATAGTCATCTAAGAAGCCTGCGATCGCTCTATTGTTATCTTTTGGTTGGTGCAATAACTGGAGATCGTCTTGAATAAGATGTGTACAGATAAACTGGGCATTGTTTAAAGCGAGTTCAAGGAAATGGCTGTATCCAAGACTGTGATAGGCATCTATTAGTCCTTTTAGAAATAGCGCATTCCAAGTGGTCAGCTGCTTATGGTCGAGTCCCGGACGGATCCGTTGTTCACGATAGTTGTATAATTTTTTCTTTGAAATTTTTAGAAAATCTGCCCATTCGTCAGCTGACATATTGACCTTTGTTGCTAACTGGTCTGCATTAATGGCGCAAATAGGAATGTTGGTTTTCTCCTCCTCCCAGTTGCCGACTTCGGTTATGTTAAAATATTGCCCGAGTAGGGGGGCATCATCGCCCAATACCTCGTCAAATTCAGCTTTGGAGAAGGAATAGTATTTCCCTTCAATGCCCTCGCTATCGGCATCTAAAGCGCTATAGAAACCATGGTTTGGAGCAAGCATTTCACGCTCGGCCCAAGTAATCGTTTCTTCGATAATCCGTTTATAGAATGGATCCCGACTTTGTTGATACGCTTCGGCATACAGGGACAGTAGCTGGCCATTGTCATAAAGCATTTTTTCGAAGTGGGGAATATGCCAATAATGGTCCACCGAATAGCGGGCAAAGCCACCTCCGATCTGGTCATATATACCACCAGATGCTATCTTTTTTAATGTAAAATGGACATGATCTAAGATCTCCCGATCGTCGGCAAGTACGCCATATTTTAGGAAGAATAACCAGTTGTTGGGCAGTGGAAATTTGGGCGCTCTTTGATAACCACCTTCTTTTTTATCGAACATCTCGGTCCAAGGGGCAACAATTTCATTTAAGTCGTCGATTGTGTATTGCGCTGGAATAGGATTGATGGGAAGTTTCTCGGCCCGTTGAATACCATTGTTTAGCTTTTCGGCATATTCGAATGCAACTTCTGGTTTCTCAGCCCACATTTGTGCAATTTGCAATAAGATATTCTGCCAGTCGTGCGGTTTGAAATAGGTACCACCGTAAATAGGTCTTCCATCGGGCAAACAGATACAATTCAATGGCCAGCCGCCAGCGTTGGTCATCAGTTGCACGGCAAGCATATACACTTGATCAATATCGGGGCGCTCTTCACGATCGATTTTGACCGATACGAAAAACGTATTCATGGTTTGGGCGATGGCTGAGTTTTCAAAACTTTCACGCTCCATCACATGGCACCAATGGCAAGCCGAGTAGCCAATGCTTACGATGATCGGTTTATTTTCGTCTTTTGCTTTTTTTAAAGCTTCCGGCCCCCAGGGCATCCAATCTACTGGATTGTGTGCGTGCTGTTTAAGGTAGGGTGAATTTTCAAATTGCAATTGATTCGCCATAGGACGAAGGTAGTGAAAAAGTAATTATTAACGAGGCTGTTGTATTGATTATCCGTTTTTTAGCGTATTGTAAAGAGGAAGGTTATTCTTTTTTTAATAGGGGACTGACTCCTTTTTCAGGATTTGACAAGAAGAAAGGGCTAATTGAACGTTTGATCAGTTTTCTTTATGAAAGTAATCCTTACTTCCGTGAACCAAAGGGACTGAAAGAATTTAAGGGAAAATTTGATCCCTGCAGGGTTGAGAAATTTGTGGTGTATTCACATGATTTGGATTTGATTTCAGTGCCTTTGGTGATTGATAGGGCACTGAAATCAAATGTGGGCAAGTGATAAGCTGATCTTATCTGAAGATAAGTTTGTTCTTTGATCGGATTTTAATCAATTATTTGCACAAGATCGGCACAATTGCCGCTGAGCATCTGAAAGGTGAAACCGGTATCGAGCTTGATCTCTGCGCAGGATGAGGTGCGTAAATAGGCCGCTTTTCGGGTCAGGTATTCCACTAGATCAGTCAGCGTTGGATTGTGTCCAAAGAGTAGTACATGATTGATATGATCCGGAATAGCATTTATAATGGATAGCAAATGCTTGTACGTACATTCATAAATTGTTTCTTCAATTTGGATATCAAAAGAAGAAGAGCCCATGACATCTAGAAAAATACGTGTTGTCTGGAGTGCGCGATTGGCTGGCGAACTGATCACGATACTGTTTTCATCTAAAGTCAATTTTGCCGACAGCTTAGCCGCAACTTGTTTGGCCTGTTGTATACCGTCGGATGTAAGCGCACGATCAAAATCGTTTATGCCCGGAATAGTTTCGGCTTTTGCATGTCGGATGATATAAAGTTTTTTACTGTTGTCCATGATTAAAATTTTTGATTCTTAATACCAATATAGATAATAACGCTTGTTGTTCCGGTTCATTGTGTTTGCACAATGAGCAGGCTTGCGTATGAATACAAATAATAATACAGTAAGTTTTGAAAAGTATATTACATTATGAATAGTTTTTTTACCTCAAGTGATACGTTTAATATCGTGTCAAAGCTAAAGCATTGTGGTTTTTTTAGTGCCTATAACGGCAAAATGAAAGTCTTGATAACGAATTTTTTAGATTGATTTTGGGTCTTTGTTGTCTTGGTGATTTAAAAAAGAAAATCGTTGTTTTACTTTGATAAAATTATGCTAATTTCGCAGCGTAAAACAATAATTTGTTTTATACATCTATTTGCCGTCAGCTTATTTTATTTATTGAAAAACATCGTTAGCCAAGTCGCGTTTTTTTGTTTCTACCGTTTGATTTTTACTTATGATTCGTAATTTTTTGATACTTTTTTATGGAAGTATTTTTCTAGTGGCTTGCAGCCGTCCGGAGAATTTTTTTGCGCAGGATGTTGAAGCTCCTATTTGGACTGTTGAGCCCATTGATTCCGTTACTTTTGATGGTGATGAAGGTTTGGTCAATATACATACCGTTGCTGACGCTAATTTTAAGGGGTTAAAAAATGCCAACGATTTTATAGATATCTCGGGCGCAAATGCCAGTTATTGTCATCCAGATGTTCTTTATTTTCCCAATAAACTGAATGGGTATAAGTATTGGATGGTTTTTACACCTTATTTTGGCGCAGTTGGAACCAATCAAAATTCAAAGAAATTTGAAAATCCAAGTGTTGTTGTATCAAATGATGGTCTTGATTGGGTAAATCCTCCGGGATTGAGCAATCCAATTATCAATGCTCCCTTTCCCAC
>NZ_DKSP01000201.1:48923-62886 GCF_002472745.1 Sphingobacterium sp. UBA7253
CCACAGAAAGTTTCGGTGAAAACAAGGTTGATCCGATTCAAGGATTTTGGTCAGATGTCGATTGGATATACTTAAATAATCAGTTTTATCTTTACTATAGGGGGAGTTTTATCACTGCTCAGGCTTTGAAGGGCAAATGTGTGTTAAGTAATACCAATTTTGATCGATTGAAACAAAATGCACATCGCACTATTGTTCAACAAACGTCCACAGATGGTATAAAGTGGTCGAATTTGAATGTCGCCTTTACCAGTAATCCTCCGTTTACTCCCAAAGATGATCATCTATTATCTCCCTCTTTCATTCATGACGGAAGTGAGTTTTTGAGTTATGAAATTGAACTGAATTTTAATTCGAAAAATTTTAAAGGTAAAGATCCTTCTTATGTTGTTCGTAGAACATCTACCGATGGTATTAATTTTACAGGATTTAAGGAAAGCAAAATCATAAATTTTTTAAATAGGCCTTGGTTAAAGGAGGGACGGGTAAATTCACCATGGCATATTCAGGCAACATTTGCCGATGGTTATTATTTCCTTTGCATTGCAGTAGGAGATGTAAAACGATATACTGCGGAGCTGTTGTACATTGGGTATTCTAAAGATGGGTTAAATTTCAAAGTATTACCGAAGCCTCTGTTGAAAAATAATGCTTATAGAAGTTCAATTTTTCCAATGGGCAGCAACGAGTCTTTAATTAAGATGGGAGCAATGATCGGTAATAAATCTGGTGAGTTCAGATATCGGGAATTTACATTAAACAAAGACAAGATCGAGAAATCATTAAAATGATTTCAGCATTTAATATATCATTTCTGTTACTATTTTTGTATATTAAATACTAATGATGGAAAAAAATGGTTGTATGGATCGTCCTTGTCCCATTGCTGTTTCGGTAGTTATACCGGTATACAATGTCGAAAAATATTTAGACGAGACAATCCAAAGTGTGCTTGATCAGGAATTACAAGATTTCGAAATTCTTCTCGTTAATGATGGTAGTCTGGATTCTTCTGCTGCAATATGCCAAAAATATGCATCCTTAGATCCGAGAATTTACTTTTTTGATCAGGACAATGCGGGTGTTTCCGTTGCGAGAAACAATGGTTTGAATCGTGCGCGAGGAGAGTATGTCTATTTTCTAGATTCTGATGATACGATTGATTCCGCATTTTTGTCAGTTTCTTTAGCGATTGCTAAACAGCAAAATTTTGATTTGGTGATTTTGGGCGAACCTTATTGTTCGCGGGCCCCACGTTTGACTGCTGTACCGACATGCGGGTTGCTGATCAAAAGGACCTTATTGGACACTTATCCCGATATTCGTTTTCCTGAAGGAATTCAACCCTGCGAGGATGGCTTGTTTTCACATCGTCTTTTTTTGGTAACCGATAAGATCGGGTTTAATCCTGGCGCGGTATATTTTTATAGACAGCACGAGAACCAAAATCATACGCAAATTAATAGACAGACTGGTCGCTTATTAAAACAGATTCCAATGTGGTTAGAGCTATTGAATGAGTTTTATAAGGAACATAATTTCTTTGCTTCAAAAGCATTAAAATTAGCGCTATTTATCGAACATGAACCTTTTGAGTTTCGTTATTTAAAAATGGCATTCAGTGATCTTGAGAAGGAAGAGCTGTTTAAGTTATTGCAAATTTTTATGCAAGAATATGTAAGCCCACATCTTACCAAAGAAGATAAAGAAGTATTAACGGTGCCTTTTAGCTATTTTGTAGAGGCTCGAGATCATAGGGATTTTGACCAATTTTATGCGGCTTATTGCAAAAGGAGGTCTCAAAAGCTCAAGCAAAGTTTATTCTGGGTTAGGTTTATTCCAATTGCTGGCTTAAGAAGAAAAGTCCGTCAAAGGATCAGACATAAGTATCTCGACGTATGAAGATTTTACTAATACAACATTTGTATTTTCTAAATGGAATAGGTGGAACGGAAAAGATATGTTCTACGCTAGCGAATATACTAAGTACAAATGGGTATGAAGTTGAGATTGCAACCAATGAAAATATAAAAGGCTCAGCAGTTTTTCCGCTGCATAAGTCGGTGAAGGTGACGAATATCTTTGACTCGAGTTTGGAACAGAAGCTCGAGATTCCTATTTATAATTATAAGGGGCCGAACCCACTTTTATGGTTGAAATACAAGGCTCGTAAAAAATACAGCAAGTGGTATAACCGCAAATTAAAGAAACGCATGGGGGGAGCTGATAAATTATATCAGTTTAATTTGCGAAAGCGGGCGATTTTATGGAAGGATTATATTGACAGGCTAAAGCCCGATTTGATTATTACAATGTCCATTGGCTCACTCCTTGAGATCACTTATGGAAATACACTGTCAATCCCCATTATAGACTCTGTCAATGGAAGACCTGATTACGACTATACCAATATTTTAGGGGGAAGAGATGCATTTATGGTTGATTTGTTAACGGCTAGTTTCGCTCAACTGAATGGTGTTCAGATCTTATTTGAGAGCTATCGGGATTTTTTGCCGTCAAATTTTTCCGGACAGTGCTCCGTTATTGCCAATCCAATCCAGCAAGTAGATCCTGGCGATTTAGTTATACATGACGGTATCAAGGAAAGATATAAGATTATTCACGTTGGGCGTTTGGATACCGAGTGTAAGCAGCAGCATATTGCTATTGCAATTTTTGCTAACCTGGCAAACAAATATCCCAATTGGGATTTGGAGTTTTGGGGGATAGGTCCAGACTTTGATCGGTTGAATACACAAATTCGTGATCTTGGATTGTCTGAACGAGTTTTTCTTTGTGGATTCACGGAGGATCCTCTGTTAAAGATGCGAGATGCTGATATTTTTATTTTTCCCAGTAAATATGAAGGGTTTGGATTAGCCTTAGCAGAAGCTATGTCAATAGGTCTGCCAAGTATTGGCTTTTCCACTTGTTCAGGCGTAAATGAATTGATCAAACACAATCAGAATGGTTTTTTAGCATTGGACGACCGGGAGATGGCCCTGCATCTCGAACAATTGATCATGGACCCTTCTCTACGTTCGAGACTTGGAGTTCAAAGCAATTTGGCAATGAAGGAGTACAGTTTTGAGCATATGGCTAAAGGATGGTTAAATTTAGTGGAGACCGTCACAAAGAGTTTTCGGGACGAAGGCGAGATATAGTTGGACTTGAAGACCTCTATTATCTTATGGATAAATTTCATCATGAATGATTTATAAAGGTCTTAATACTCCTGCAAAAGAAAAGTTCAAGGAGAATGTGGCATTTTCCGAGAATAATTCGTATTATTTATTATAAAAGCAAGTACAGCTTTTTACCTTTTCAATGTAAGAATAAATGCAAACAATAAAGAAAAAGAGAATATTATATTTTATGCCTGAAAATCCTAACAGTTCGAAGGCAGGCAATTTGACTAGGTGTAAGCAGTTGTTAACTTATTTTAATACGATAAGTGCAAATTTTGAGATTGATTTTGTGTCGTCAATCAATTGGGGGGCAGGTGATGAATCTATTTTTCAATCAGAATTTCCAAATATTAACCTGATTATTTTACCCTTTAAATCTTCAAAAAAGAATAGAATTAGTTATTTCTTTCGTGATAAATTACAAAAAGAGATAAAAAATATATTCCACTCAAATTTGGTTGATCGTGTTTCGCCATCATTTCAAAGAAGATTTGAAAAGGTTTTAAGCGATCATAAGTATGATTATGTTATTATTAGCTATGTTGAATTTGGTATTTTGGTAAAGAATTTGATAGGACCTTATACAATTTTAGATTCGCATGATTTTCTTACGCTGCAAAATAAGACAAAGGAAAAGGAAAGCTTTTCAATGCGTCAATTGGGTAAAATGTTCGGAGCGGAGTTGTCTATGATGACTTCTTTTAACGAGATATGGACATTTTCAATTGAGGAAAAATATATTTTTGAACAGTTTGCAGATAAATTTGTACGATTAATTCCGGTTTCAATGCCATCGCCTGTTGTTCAAGAACGCGAAAAGAAGATTGACTTAATTTATGTAGCGAGTGACAATCCGCACAATGTGTCAAGCATAAAGTGGTTTTTAGAAAAAGTATTTCCACTACTTACGAATGTTGAACTGCATGTGATTGGCAAGATTTGTGCACATATTCCAGCAGTGAAAAATGTTATAAAACATGGACTGGTGGATGATCTTGCAGAATATTATGAGCAGGCTAAAGTTGCTATCTGTCCAATGCTTTCAGGGACAGGAATCAAAATAAAGGTTTTGGAAGCATTATCTTTTGGCATTCCGGTTGTAACCAATCAGCGTGGTGTCGATGGATTGTTTAATAAATCAGATAATGGATGTCTTGTATCTCTAGATGAACAGGCTTTTGCCTCTCATATAATTGAATTGCTCCAGGGGGCTGAATTTCATAAAAGAAAATCGAATCAGGCCATTGAATATATGCGAAGTAATCATACCGTAAAGAAAGAGTATGAGGTCTTGGACGCTGTTTTTAACAATAGATGAATAAATGAAAATCTCTCTAATAATATCTACTTATAACTGGCCGGAGGCGTTGGCATTATGCTTGGAAAGTGTATTGCTTCAGAAGGTTCTTCCTGATGAAATACTTATCGCTGATGACGGATCAGGAAAGGAGACAGAGCGAGTTGTAGCAGAATATAAAAGTAAGTTTAATATTCCTTTTATTCATGTATGGCATGAAGACGAGGGTTTCCAGTTGGCGAAAATCAGAAATAAAGCTATTGCTAAAGCCTCATCCGACTATATTGTTCAAATTGATGGTGATTTAATTTTGCACCCCTATTTTATCCGGGATCATCGGAAATTTGCGAAAAAAGGATCTGTAGTACGTGCCAGCCGTATTTATCTTGATCAGGAATTTTCCGAGAAAAAATTGACTAAGCTTGATACAAAGGTGAATAGATTTGATAAGGGGGTCTCGAACCTATTCAGTGCTTTTCGTTTTCAGTTGTTATGGAAATATTTTGAATTTAATTATAAAAATAAGGGCAACGAACGTTGGGAGATTCATGGGGCCAATATGGCGTATTGGAAAGAAGATGCCATTCGTGTGAATGGCTACAATGAAGACTTTAAAGGCTGGGGACCGGAAGATAAAGAATTTGTCGCTAGACTCTTAAATATCAATATCAAAAAACGCTTCTTAAAATTCGGCGGCATTGTGTTTCACATCTGGCATGCGATAAATGCAAAAGAGAATTTAGGTAACAACAATTGTTTGTTTGCAAAAACAAAAAAGCTAAATTTGACCTATTGTGATAACGGTATTGATAAATACCTGAAATCATCTGATTAGCACTTACGGTTTTATAGCTATTTTTTGGAAACTTCGATAATTATTACAACGTATAATAGGCCCGATGCATTGGAATTGGTACTATTGTCTACATTAAATCAAACAGTTTTGCCGAGTCAAATTATTGTTGCAGATGACGGCTCTGATGATAGAACAAGACAGCTGGTCCATCGTTATGAGGAGGTTTCTGAAATTCCAATCTGCCATGTATGGCAGGAGGATTGTGGCTTTCGGGTTGCACGTATTCGAAATCAAGCGCTAGCCCAAGTGAAATCACCCTATGTTATACTCGTTGACGGTGACATTCTTATGGCACCAAATTTTATTGAAGACCATCTAAAACTCGCCAAAGTCGGATATTTTATCCAAGGTGGAAGGGTTTTACTGAATCAAGCATTAACATCTAAATTGTTAGCCGAGTCGAATCAACTGAAGTATCCGAATATGTTTCAGGCTGGATTCGAATCTGGTCGGTTTGAAAAGAGAATAAGTAGTTTTCGTAATCTTCTTTTGGCACGATGGACTGCGAAAAACCTAGCAAATAACAGAAGCAAAGTACGCTCTTGTAATATGTCTTTCTATATGCGCGATGTTCATGCAGTGAATGGTTTTAATAATCTTTTTGAAGGCTGGGGCCGGGAAGACAGTGAATTTGTGGAACGTTTATTCAACTATGGACTCAAAGGGCAACTACTTAAGTTTGCTGCAATTGGGTATCACTTATATCATAAAGAGGAGTCTAGAAAAGCACTTCCACAAAACGATCATTTATTAGAAAAGACAAAATTAGAAAAGCTGAAATCCTGTGCTGACGGACTTTCTAGTTTCCTATAGTTATTAATTATCATGGGAATTCCAAAAAATATATTTCAAACATTTAAGGATAATAAGATTCCTTGGCTTACGAAACTCTATATTCGCTCGTTTTTGAAAAAGAACAAGGATTATTCGTATGAGTTCTATGATGATCAAAGGGTGAGTGACTTCTTTGCTGAACATTTTGATGAGCGTATTAATAAAGCCTATCATCGTCTTCAGATAGGGGCCGCTAAAGCAGATTTCTTTCGCTATGCTGTTTTGTATATATATGGAGGCATTTATATAGATTTAGATAGTGATTTGTTAGTTTCTATCGATAAATATCTAAATAAGGATGACGTTGCGGTAATAACGCATGAGAATAATAGGAGCCTATATGCACAATGGGCACTGATCTTTGATAAGGGACATCCTTTTTTAAAAAGAACGATGGAACTGATTGTGGATAATATTGAACAGAATCGATTTCCACACGATGTGCATGCGATGACAGGACCAACAGTTTATACATTAGCGATTAATGAGGTTCTGAAAGAAAATCCGAGTGTGGCGTATCGCTGCATTGAAGATGATTATAAGGGATTACTGAAATTTAAGTATAAATTAGGCAAACTTATGATTTATAAAGACAAGTCTAACCATTGGAAGAAACTGCAACTGCGTATTCCTGTTGTAAAGCCTGATAAGGACTTTTAGGTTTGTTTATTTTAAGGGAGAGTTATTTTTACTTATTTTTGAGGAAAAGCATTGCACATCGATGAATTTCAAAAGAATCTTTTTGCGAAATAAGAATAATAAGATTTACTATTATATTAAAGCAATTCTTAGAGAGCTAGTTCCTGGAAGCCTTTCGCAAGCCCAACTGAAAAAGCATTTAAATAGCGCATATTATCGCAAAAATGCTACATATATTGATGATAGGGTAAATTATTACAATAAGTTGGAAAGGCTTGAGCCGTTAGATCAGGACGCAATTGAAATAGGGAAATATCGAGTGCCAGAACGCATACGCGTTTATTATTTCGACAGTAAGGAGTATTTACGTTTTTTTAACCCCCAATTGCGATTCAGTATTTTGC
Source organism: Sphingobacterium sp. UBA7253 (assembly GCF_002472745.1). Classification (NCBI taxonomy): domain Bacteria; kingdom Pseudomonadati; phylum Bacteroidota; class Sphingobacteriia; order Sphingobacteriales; family Sphingobacteriaceae; genus Sphingobacterium; species Sphingobacterium sp. UBA7253. The sequence goes on from NZ_DKSP01000201.1 coordinate 56,142, forward strand.
CCGGTGATATCATTCATGTTCCCTTACATCCGACTTTACTAAAGAGCCGACCTATTCATGGCAATAACAGCAATGCAGTAGTCTTAAATTTGGATAAGGCAAGACATTTTAATTTTCTTCATGACGATGTGTCTTTTGATAAAAAAATAGATATGTTGGTCGGAAGGAGTGGTTTTGGACAGGTTCATCGTAATAGATTCTACCAATTGTATCATGATCATCCATTGTGTAATATCAAAAAGGCAAATAGATCTTCCGATAAGGATTATTTATCCATCGCAGAGCACCTTGAATATAAATTTATTTTGGCGCTTGAGGGAAATGATGTTGCGACAAACTTGAAGTGGATTATGTCCTCTAATTCTATTGCGGTGATGCCTATGCCTAAATATGAGACTTGGTTTATGGAGGGACGCCTAATTCCAGATTTTCATTTTATTTGTATTAAAGATGATTATTCTGATTTGGAAGAAAAATTACGCTATTTTATGGCAGATGATAATGCGGCTAAGGTGATTGTAAAAAATGCGCATGAATATATTGCGCAGTTTAAAAATAAAAAAATAGAGGATTTAATCGCATTAAAAGTCTTAGATAAATACTTTACGCATACTATTCAGCCTAAATTACAATAAGGACTTATAACAGTTTAATAGTTCTGATGCAATTTTTTCATCATTAAATTTTTGAGCATAGAGACGTCCCTGCGCAATCATGCTGGCGCCGGTTTGGGAATCGCCGAGAATACCTTTGATCGCTAGATTTATTTCGTCGACATTTGAAGGATCGATATAACAAGACGATGGTCCACCAGCTTCCGGAAATACACCCGAATTGGTTGTAATGACAGGGGTGCCAGCATATAAGGCTTCAATGATAGGAATACCAAAGCCTTCAAAGATAGAGGGGTATATAAAAATTGATGCCATCGAATAAATGGTCGATAGTTCTTCAATAGTGAAACCCTGTTTTATAATGACTTTGCTCTCCAATTTATTGGCTACGATATATTTGTTAATTTCCTCAAGATAGGGGGTTTTCTTACCAATTATTAATAATGGGATATCGATATCCTGAATAGCCTTTACAATTTGTAAAACATTTTTTCGTTTTTCAATTGAACCCACATTTAATAGGAAGTCTTTGGGTAAATTATATTTTAACCTTAATTTTTCCTGCTCTTCGGCGCTTTTTGGGACCTTGAAAGCCGGATGACAACCCTGATAAATGACCTCAATCTTATGTTCGGGAATTGCGTAATAATCGATGATATCCGATTTAGTCTGTTCACTAATTGCAATAATTTTATCAGCGTGATTAACAGCTAATTGAAATTTCTTGTTGTATATCCAACGATCTATTGGTTTATAGAGTTCGGGATAGCGTAAGAAGATTAAATCATGTATCGTGACAACGGATTTAATTCCACGGGCTTTTAAACCCCTTGGTATTTCTCCTGTAAGGCCATGAAAGAGTTCTACGCCATCGTTAAGTAGGTCAGATGCTATTCCGAAGCTTCGCCAAAGTGCGGGAAAAGCACGGTTAAATGTAGTTTTGGGTAGACGAATTTTTTCTTCAATAAGTGCCTTCTTCGAAAGATCATTATTACCCAATCTTGGCGTATATTTCAAATAAGTATGCTCAGGATAGTATTGCTCCAGAATACGGATGAGATCTCTACTATAATTACCTAAGCCTGTCCGATTGAGAAAATATCGTTTAGCATCGAATCCAATTGTTATCATGCCTGACTTGGTTTTAGTTTTCTTTAAAAATGTTTTCAAATTTACTTAATACCAAATCCCAATTATAATATTTAGAAACATATTCTTTCGCTTTTGCCTCAATGATGTTCTTATCTGTATTTGGATCTTGCAAATATGTAATAATTGAACTTAAGGAGTTGAAGGAATCATAACAGAAAACAGCTCCACTTTTGCGTTCATGCTCGACCATAACATCACACTTTTTGTTACCAATGACCGGTTTACCCAAGTGGAGCGCTTCTAATGTCAATAGTGATAAGCTTTCGGCGAGTGAGGGATTAATAATGGCAAAGCTTTGTTGCATTAGCGCTTTTTTTTCTTCCTCGCTTACAAAACCAGTATAGATGATATCGGGATCTTGCTCAACATTCATGGTATTTTCTCCTGTAAGTACAAGTTGCAAGTCGATCTGTTTTTCTGATTTTAATTTCAGAAAATAGGCCATAAAATTGTTGATTTTGACTGGCGTAATGCGGCCACAATAAAGTAAGTATGGTGATTTGATCTGATATTTGGCACTGATCGTTGTTGCTGCCGGTAAATCATCTATTTGATTGACTCCTATGCCAACAATTGTATTTTTTGCAAGCGAATTTCTGAAAATTTCTAAACACATTTCTTTTTCACTTTCCGTGTTAAAGGCAATATGATTAACTTTTGAAAATAAAAGTGTGTTGATGCTTCTAAATAACATACTCTCCATATGTGCAGTGGGTATCAGAATAGACTTCTGTGGTACAAGAAGTGATCCCAATATGGTTAGTGGGTTTTCGTAAGTAAAGAAAATGAATTTGTCGAAATCGTGTTGAAATTCCCTAATATAGTTGAGTAATGAAGACGAATAAAATGGATGTCCTTTTAAATATTTTGATTCGTCATCAACTTTGAATTTCCAAATAGGGAATAAGGTAAAAACAGGCTTTGCTAATCCCCAGCGATAGATCAATCGGCGTATTTTCCGGGCGATTTTACTTTTCTTTTCGGAAGATGAATTTTTATCGGTCACAAATCTCCTCACAGATATTCCCCGTATAATTTCTAGGCCCGGAGTGAAATCTTCCTCTGGTTTATTTAAAAACTTGATATTGGTGGTTAATACAGTCACGTCATGTTTTGCTGATAATCGTTCAGCTAGCATTCTACAATGGAATTCGGCTCCACCGGTGATATCCAATCCGTATCGAATGGTTATTAACCCTATCTTCATCCTATTGCTCTTATTTTTTCAATCACCATTTCCGGTGTAATTAAATCAATTGCTTCTATCCCATCACAATCACAGGGCTTGTTGCCATACACTGAACTTGGTCTATTGGGGTGCTCAACTTGGATGCAGTCTGTTTGCTGCTGCCCATAACCTGTGAATCCAGCATAAGGATGCGTTGCTCCCCACAAAGAAAGACACCTTACGCCCATTAACGATGCCATATGAAGTCCGGAAGAGTCCATACTGATCATGAGATCTAGGTTCGAAATCAAATCCAGCTCCTCCCGCAGCGAAAACTTGCCTATCGTATTATAGGTGTTCGGAAATCGCTCTGTCCAGTTTTGGGCAACTTGGAATTCTTGTTCACCACCGCCAAATAACAAAACGTCATAGCCATTATGCGTGAGATCGTCTATCACGTTTTCCATCTTGGTTTGAGGAAAAATCTTATAACGATGTTGCGCAAATGGAGAAATGCCAATTTTCTTCCGGTCGAAATTTGCAAACATACTAAATGCAGCTTTGGGGACATCTTGCAAATTAGAAACCAATTTTTTGCTGAGCTCAAATTTGAACCCTAATGCACGAAAGACATCTGCATAGCGCTCCACCGTTAGCTTTAAAGGAACCTTAATTTTGTTGTTTTCTCGGCTTAAAGCTTTTTTTTCTTCCCGCCCTTTGTCAAGCTGCTTTACTTTTACGCCCGATAAGGAAAATAATAGATCAACTATACGCGAACGCAAATTGAAATGTAAGTCGGCAATAGCATCTGCGCCGTACTGTGCTAGCTCTTTCTTTAGCCTGACCAAACCAAATAAACCTTTATGAATTGTTTTGGGCTCAATGGCGTGAAACCGTATGTTTTTTATTCCATCAAAAAATGGGGCAAAGAATTGCCTGCTGACCATAATAATTTCTACATCAGGGTACTGAATGCAGAATTCTTTCAACACTGAGGCAACCATGGCAACATCGCCCATAGCTGAAAATCGGGTTACTATGATCCGTTGCGGTAAGGACATGTTTTATTTTCCTGAAGAATATAGGACAGGGTTCAATGAAGGGTCGTTATACATTTTCATCTGTTTATAAACCTTCATGTATTTGTCGCCAGATGCGATTGCGGTCATCAATTCATCAATACTTTGGGACAAATCTTTCCTTTGTTCCAATAAAACGTTCAGTTTTTCTTGGCAGGAGATGATATGTGCTTCGGAAGCATCTGTGCGCAATGTTTCCTGCTCCATGTGGTAGATTTTTAACGCCAGAATGGAAAGCCTATCAATAGCCCATGCCGGACTTTCAGTATTGATTGTTGCTGTAGGACTCGCCTGTATATCTTGAAATTTTTGTAGAAAATAACTATCAATATACTCTACGGTATCGGTACGATATTGATTTGATTCATCAATACGTCTTTTCCAATATAAGCCTTCTTTAGGGTCAATAGCTGGATTACGTACAACATCTTCCATATGCCATTGCACCGTGTCGATCCAGCATTTTAAATAGAGGAGATGTTCCAAGGACTGTTTGTCATACGGATTTTGGATTGGATGATCAATCTGGTCGTATACGTGGTAATCCTGGATAGCACGCTGAAAAATTGGATTTGCTATTGCACTAATCATGGTACAAACTTAGATAAATTGCTTTTTATATGCAATTTAATTGCGCTTTACATAAAAAACAATTTATCGGTCTCTCCTCAACCATAGATAATACTTTTATTGAGGAAATATAAAATATATTATGGAGTTATTCTTACTATTCAACCGAGACATTGCGTGGTTGAACAGGACGATAAATTTATTTAACATGCAAGGAGTTTCTCTGTTTTCTAGAATGTCGAAAGCAATAAATCAGGAAAGATACCTAAGATCAACACGGCTACGGTACATAGGATTCCAATACATAGGAGTATTATATTGAATTTAACTGCTGTAGATCCCGTATTATCCCTTAAAAACGCATTCAGCGGTATTTTAAAATAATAAAATAGGGAGATAACTGATGTCAACGCACCGACAATAAGCAATACCAATAAACCGAAGGATTGGAAGTTTTGGTATTGTTCGAACACTTTGGAAAAGACCAAAAGTTTTCCAACAAAACCTGCAGTAGGGGGTAGCCCCACCAAAGCGATTAAAACAATTGAAAACGAGGTGAACAGCAGTGGGGACTGCTTTCCTAAGCCGCGATACGATTCAATTGAAGTATTTCCTAAACTAGCTTCCAGAGCATCAATAAAGATGAATACCGCAATATTCATCAAAGCATATATGGAAAGATAAAATAACAGCACGTTGGATTCATTATTCTGATAAACCAATACAGCCATAAGGAGTATGCCGGTATGTCCAATAGAAGAATAGGCCATCATCCTTTTGGCGTCCTGTTGACGTAAAGCGGCTAAGTTACCGATCAACATCGTTGCTACGGCGATCGCAATAATCACATAAGTCAAGAAATCACTAAAATAAAAGGACACGTTAAGCCAGGCTGAAAGTATCTTGGATAATAGCACAACAACAGCAATTTTGGGTACTGTAGCGAGATAGGTTGTAATCACTGTAGGTGCACCTTGATAAACATCCGGGCTCCAGACGTGAAAGGGGAAAAAGCTCAGCTTAAAACCAATACCCGTCAACAAAAATAATAAAGCAATGCTGATCATGATATGAGGGGCTTCCATTAATCCAGCAATATGACTTGGAGCATCAAAATTCAAGTTTCCCGTGAAACCGTATAGTAAAGACAAACCGTAAAGCATCACTGCCGCACAGATCGATCCAAAGAGTACATATTTTAAAGCAGCCTCCGATTGGATTTTAGTGGTTGAGAAATAACCCACCATGATATAGGAGCTAATCGAAACCGTTTCGACAGCAATAAATATCATCAGCCAATTGCTCGACATGGTCAATAGATTCAGACCCAATGTCGCCGTCAGTAAAACAGCGTAAAGGTCTCCTAAGTGGCGGCCATGCGCTTGATGGCGTTGTTGAATGAATATGCAAATAAGGATTGTTGATAACAGGATAATCAGTCGTGCCGAAGTAGCGAAAGCGTCAACCTGGATCATATCAAAAAAGCCAGCCATCTCTACCTTACTGAGTCCCTGGCCCAAAAGGTAACAGCCACTGAACAATAGTCCGATGATAGTAATGACAAAAGAAGTATTCTTCCAGTGTTTGTCAGCAAAAAGACTAGCTAGAATGGTTCCAATAAAAGTGATGATCAGTATCAGTTCGGGTTTAAAATATGGGATACTGACGATAATCTGATCGATGAAAGAACTGATATATGGACTGAATGTGAGCATGCCAGATTAGATAAATTGTTGGATAAAACTCACGAGATTCAGAACACTAGCGTTTAGGTTGTTAAATACTAAAGCCGGCATAATTCCAAGTAATAAGGCGAGCGCTAGGGTAGGAAATAAGATGATCTGTTCGCGTAAATTCACATCTGTTAGCGCATTGCTCCAAGATTCGCCGCCTTTTAAACGTATTTGTCCAAAAAACATGCGTTGCAAGGTCCAGAGTAGGTAGGCGGCACTTAATAGTATACCTATAGAACCTGCTATAGCCATCCAACGGGGCAGTCCTGTGCCAACACTCTCGGCATTGAACGAACCGATAATGACAAAGGCCTCTCCAATAAAAGCTGAAAAGCCTGGTAAACCCAAGGAAGCAAAAAATGCGACAGCAACATAGCCTGTATATTTGGGCATAATTTGAGCTAGGCCACGGAAACTATAGATATTTCT
>NZ_DKSP01000201.1:63108-118897 GCF_002472745.1 Sphingobacterium sp. UBA7253
GAAATCATCTGAAACATGGCGCCAGAAATACCTTCTGCAGTCAGCGATGCAATACCAAGCAGCACAAAACCCATATGAGAGACCGATGAATAAGCAATCATTCGTTTCAGGTCTTTTTGTGATAAGGCATTCAAGGCTCCATAAATAATGGATACAACACCGATCAATCCAAGCCACCAATTGGATAAGGCTGCCATATCGGGAAAGATACTATAACAGATACGGATGATACCGTAACCACCAATTTTCAGAAGGATACCAGCAAGAATAATAGATACTGGTGTCGGCGCTTCAACGTGCGCATCCGGTAGCCAAGTATGTAGGGGAGCAATGGGTACTTTAATGGCAAAGGCAAAGAAGAGCACAATGAAACCGATCAGTCGAGCCGAAACCCCCAAAATTTCCTGGTAACCCTCCCAGCCGAAAATAGAGCCCTCAAGATAATTCTGTGGATTCATCATATAGATCATGTTGAAGGTATGTGCTCCAGTCAAAGGGTTGATTACTGAAAAATACAATCCTACGATAATCAACAACATAAATACCGACCCGAATAGGGTATATAGAAAGAATTTTATGGCTGCGTATTCCCGTCTTGCACCACCCCAGATACCGATCAAGAAGTAGAGTGGCAGTAACATGACTTCATAAAACAAATAGAATAGGAAGAAATCCAGTGCGCAGAAAATTCCCATAATTGCCATATTGAGTACCATGAGCAAGGCAAAGTATCCCTTCGGACTTTTCTGTATATTCCAAGAAGCGCCTATAGCCATTAGCATAACGAAAGCACTCAGCAATAACAAGGGCATGGAGATCCCATCAATACCAATAAGATAATCGATCTCTAATTTACCTATTGATCCTAAATCTAATCGGATCCAAGAAAGCTGTTCAACAAATTGAAAGCCCGCCAGATCTTGGACTCCTGTTTTGCTTGCATCAAACTGTGCATAACATATTCCGGCTAGTACAAATTGTATTGCTGTGAATGCTAAAGCAATATATTTGTAACTCGATTTATATCGTGTCGGTAAGGCGAGAATGAGCGCCGTAGCCAATAGCGGTAAAAATATCAATAAGGATAAAATAGGCATTTCCTAAAAAAATATAAGATAAATTAAACCAAGTAAAACTAATAAAAAGACGGAATACAACGCTGTCTGTAGCTTCCCATTTTGGACCAGGCGGACTTGATTGCCGGTCCAGTAAGCCGCAGAAGCAACCGTATTAACAAAACCATCTACAATATATTTGTCTATCCATACACTTAGCTGAGAAAGGGATAAGACGAGAAACTGAATCAAAGAAACAAAGGCGTCAACAACATAACGGTCAAACCAGTAGCAGAACTGTGCCAATTTTAAGGTGCCATTGACAAATACTACTTCGTAAAACTGATTGATATACCCTTGATTGAAAGAAATCTTCAATGCCCAGTTAGCAGGGTTTAAAGGGTATTTATTCTGTACATACCATTTCCAACCGATGATCCAGCCAATAGCAGAACCAAGAAGCAGTATTGCTGGGATAATAAGGTGCGCACTATGGCTTGGTGCAAAAGTATATTCATCCAATAATAGGCCGTCCATCAACCAGGAATCGTGATACGAAAACGGTTTGAAAGAAAACAGTGGAAATAAGCAGAACAGTCCCAAAACAAACATGGGGATCAACATGGTCTTTGGTGCTTCATGTAGCGGTTGATCATGTAGTTTGCCCTGAAGCTGTTTCAACAGTCTGAACTCCCCAAAAAAGGCTTTGAACAGCAAACGACCGATGTAGAAAGCTGTTAAAATACTCACCAGAATCAAACTTATGGGGATGATAAGGTATAAGTTACCTTTTGAAATAGCCCATTCAAAGGAAGAGATAACGATACTATCTTTGGATAGATAACCTGAAGTCAACGGAAATCCTGCAAGTGCTAGCGAAGCTATGCTCATCAGCACGAAGGTCTTTGGCATATATTGACGTAGCCCGCCCATATTCCGTAAATCCTGCGGGTCAAAGTCCAGGTGGCTATGTTCTTTAAGATGGGCCATTTCATGAATGACAGCTCCGGCAGAAAGAAACAACAGACACTTAAAGAAGGCATGAGTCGTTAGGTGAAATAGTGCAGCATCCCATGTTCCAATGCCAATGCCAACCATCATAAAACCAAGCTGGGATATGGTCGAAAAGGCAAGAATACGTTTGATGTCGTATTGGCCAAGCGCGAAGTATGCGGCCAAAGCAGCGGTTATTGTACCAATGATGGCAATAAATAATAAGGCAGATTCATTAAATAATGGAAATACAGTAGCCAGCAGGAATACACCAGCAGCAACCATTGTCGCGGCGTGAATCAGCGAGGATACGGATGTAGGGCCTTCCATGGCATCAGGAAGCCATACATGTAATGGAAATTGTGCGGATTTAGCCATAGCTGCCAAGAAGAAGGCTAATCCAGCAATGGTAAGCCAAATCTGAGGTAAGCTATTGACTGGAGATATCCATAATCCTTGGGCGATTGTGGATTGATAGATTAAGCCATTGTCCCCAAATAGATCGATTAAATTGAGGGTTTTGAACTGTGTAAATAGGATCGCAAGCCCGATTAGAAAACCGAGGTCGCCGATGCGATTGACCAAAAATGCCTTTTTATTGGCTTGTACAGCTGTTTCACGTGTGAACCAGAAGCCGATGAGGAGATACGATGCAAAACCGACCAATTCCCAAAAAACATACATCAACAGGAGGCTATCCATAATGACCAATCCCAACATTGCAAAACAGAATAAGCTGAGATACATCCAATAGCGGTGAATACCTGTATCGCCATGCATATAGGCTCTGGAGTATATATGTACGGGTAAGGCAACAGTCGGTACCAAAAAAAGCATCAAAGTGCTCAAATTGTTCAGCAGGATACCAACTTTAAATGACGTTTCACCGATGGTGAACCAATTTACCTGAATTGATACCGCCGGATTATTCCATATGGAGAACCAGGTTAAGCCGCCAGCGATAAAGCTGAGGATGATGGCCGTGAGAGAAACAAGGCCGGACTGGTCGCGTTTACCTACTATTGCTTGATATACGAATGCCGCTAATGGTGCCACTAAGGTAAGCAGCGCAGTCAGAAGGGGCGATATGTGAACAAATTGATCCAATGCTTACTTGTCTTTTAATTGGTTTATCTCATCCGGATTAATGGTTTTGTAATGTCTATAAACATTTAATACGATAGCCAATCCAACAGCGACTGCGGCCGCAGCAAGAACGATGGCAAATAATGCAAAAATTTGCCCACCATAACTCAATTTATCATATTTTCCAAAAGCAACAAAGTTCAGGATAGCTGCATTGATCATCAACTCAATACCGACCAAAATCATAATTGCATTTTTCTTGGAAAGAACGGTATAAAGACCAATGCAAAAGATGCAGGCACTGACAACTAAAAAATGCGTCAGCGTAATCATATTGTACGCTCCTTTCTGGATAAATGTGAGGCACCTATCAAGGCCATCATCAAAAACACGGATATGATTTCAAATGGCAATACATAAAAAGTCATAAAACGTAATCCGATCTGATGAATATTATTGTCTGTTGCGACAATCTCGGTGTTATTTTCCCTAGCTTGTAAAATCCACGTCGAAGGGGTTTGTTGCCATTCAATAATGCCGTATAGCATGAGTAATAGGAAGCCAAGCACTACAGGAATAGTCTGCCATTTGGGTATGCTTAAGAATGAACCGCTGCTATCTTGGAGATCTTTTAAAAGCTCTTTATTAGAAAGCATAAAGGCAAATAACATCAATATGAGCACGCCTCCGACATACACCATAATTTGCGTGATAGCTACAAAATCGGCTAAAGCAAATAAGTAGAGTCCTGCCATAGCAAATAACACAATAAAAAACAGGAACAATGCACGCGCGATATTTTTAAGATTGACCAGTAAAAGTGCTGAACCGATTGCTAGGGTAGCAAAGGCGTAGAATAAAATACTTTCCATCTTTTATTTTTGCTTTGCTGCCTCCTTTTCAGCTTGAAATTTGGTCCATTCTGCTTTACGTTGTGCGACTTCGCTATCGGTCATATCTGAAAAACCATAGATAAGATCAGTCAGTTTTTGTGAGCTGCGGTCATATTCGTTGGTCATGGTAATACATTCTGTCGGACATACGACAGTACATAGCCCACAATACATACATTTAGCCATGTCAATGTTGAATTTGGCCGGGTATAGTCTTTTAACGCTACCATCGGAGGTTTTTCCAATCGCTTCTGGTGATTTGATGGCTTCGATTTCGATGCAGTCGACAGGACAAGCCTTTGCGCATAAATCACATACAATACAGTCCTCGATATCGACTTGCAGCTGATAGCGGGCAACCTCGGGGATAGGCATTTTTTCACGCGGATATTGAACAGTAACAATACCTTCCTGCTGATCAAAGTAGTTATCCTTTTTGATATTTAATTCCGTTCGCGAACGTCGGGCACCAAACAAGTGTTTAACAGTCAAAGATAAACCCTTGATTGCCGTACGAAATGCATGCGAAGCCGTTTTAAATATCATATCCTATGCTATAACTAAAATTCGCCAAATTGCAGAAATGGCCATACAAAGAAAAGCCAGCGGCGTCAATACTTTCCAACATAAACTCATCAGTTGATCTGCACGCAACCGCGGTAATGTCCATCGAATCCACATTTGGATACCAACAATAAACAATGATTTGGCTAATGTCCAAAATATTCCCCACACTAAGCCTGTGGTCCAATCGGCCAAACGGATCGCACCTATGTTTGGTAACGGTGTATTCCAAGCTCCTAAGAAGAGAACAACCCCCAACATCGATACCAAAAACATCATGGCATACTCCGCCAAAAAGATAAAGGCAAATTGTATCCCGCCATATTCTGTATGGAAGCCACCGACCAATTCAGATTCGGCTTCCGGGATATCAAAGGGAGCACGATTACACTCGGCAAGGGTTGCGATAAAGAATATGATGTAGGTGATAATCAAATGTGGAGCCTGAAAAATATTCCAGGCGAAGAGGCCCCCAATCTCATTGACTTCCCAAAGGCCCAAGAATTTAATGCTTCCATTGGTTAGGATGCCCTGTCCAATAGCGATTTCATTCAAATTTAGGGTTTGGGTTAGCATAACGACCGTAATTAGGGAGAGGCCTACCGGAATTTCATAGGACACCATCTGTGCTATGGCACGCATGGAGCCTAATAAAGAATATTTGTTGTTAGATCCCCAACCAGCCATTAAAATGCCCAAAGCATCAATGGAGATGATGGCCATTATGAAGAACAGACCCGTATGCGTATCCGCTGGAATAAAATCTTTGGCCCAGGGAATAACGGCAAAACCTGTAAATACAGCCACGAAAATAACGATAGGGGCAACTCTAAAGAGAATTTTATCGGCTGATGAGGGGGTAATTAATTCTTTTTGTAATAATTTGAGAATGTCGGCGATCGTTTGGAGACTGCCATACTTCCCTGTTTCCATCGGTCCTAAGCGATCTTGTACAAATCCTGCGATCTTTCGCTCGGCATATACTGCAAACAAGGTGAAAGCTGCTATAAAGGTGAAAATAGCAATGGGAACCAAGATATGTAGTATTGTTTCTAACAAGTCTTATTTATAATGATTTTTAATAAGAGACCAATGAATACGCAAACTTAACGAAAAACGGGGAATTTAGATAAGGAAAAATTAAAATATACTTAACAAGTAGATTATCGTGACAATAGCGTAACGACAAGTAATCATATCTTGTTCGAGTAGGTGGTTTCGGATGGCTGTAATGCCATCCATGTTAGCTCGGGTGAAAATAAAAAAGCACCCCGAGGGATGCTTTTTTAGGATATAAATCGAAATCGGATTAACGATTTGAAAATTCAACGTAGTCGCGTTCTGTGTGGCCAACGTAAACTTGTCTAGGACGACCGATAGGCTCTTTGTTTTCGCGCATTTCTTTCCATTGTGCAATCCATCCCGGTAGACGGCCTAAAGCAAATAATACGGTAAACATATCTGCTTTGAAACCTAATGCACGGTAGATGATACCTGAATAGAAGTCAACATTTGGATAAAGTTTTCTGTCGATGAAATATTGGTCATTCAATGCTGCTTCTTCAAGCTTTTTAGCGATATCCAATACCGGATCTTGAACGCCTAATTTCTCCAAGATATCATCACATGCTTTTTTGATGATCTTAGCACGAGGGTCGAAGTTTTTATAAACGCGGTGACCGAATCCCATTAGACGGAAAGGGTCGTTTTTGTCTTTTGCTTTAGCAAGATATTTTTCAGCATCACCACCATCATTTTTAATGGCCTCCAACATCTCGATTACGGCTTGGTTTGCACCACCATGTAATGGTCCCCATAATGCATTGATACCTGATGCAACAGATGCATAAAGGTTTGCATTGGATGAACCAACGATACGAACAGTAGATGTCGAACAGTTTTGCTCATGATCAGCATGTAAAATCAACAATTTGTGCATGGCGTCAATGACAACAGGATCAAATGTTTTTTCATCATTCACTTCTCCAAACAGCATGTTTAGGAAGTTGTCAATATAGCCAAGATTATTTTTGGGATAAACAACAGGATGACCTAATGATTTCTTTTGAATCCAGGAAACGATTGTTGGCATTTTTGCCAAAAGATTGATGATCGTTTGATCTTCTTCTTCGTCTGTTAAGTTTGGATTTAAAGATTCTGGATAAAATGCCGACAATGCGCCTACTAAACACGAAAGTTGGCCCATTGGGTGAGATTTGGATGGGAATCCAGCGAAGAAGTTCTTCATATCTTCATGAATCATCATTTGCTTTTTGATGTCAGCTCTGAATTTTTCCAATACCTCTTTTTTGGGAAGCTCTCCATAAATCAACAAATAAGCAACTTCCAAGAAAGTCGATTTCTCTGCCAATTGTTCAATTGGATATCCTCTATATCTCAATATGCCTTTTTCACCATCAAGGAAAGTAATCGCACTTTTCGTTGCACCTGTATTTTTGTATCCTGGGTCTAACGTAATAAATCCGCTTAGATCTCTTAATTTGGAAATATCAACTGCTTTTTCATTTTCAGTACCGACAATGACCGGTAGGTCATACGAAGTGCCGTCTAAATTTATAGATGCTTTATCTGACATGTTTATATATTATCTTATATCTGATTTGTTGTGCTAATCTCACAAATTTAACTATTTGATATTTAAAATTGAAAGTTCTTTTGGAATTAAAATGACATGATTGCGTCATTTTGGATAATATTCACTAATTATTTACTTAAATAAGCAAATAATTTATTCAAATTTAACATTATCTTATTTTGCAAAAAATATCAATCTATTTTTCTTTGCGCAACCTTTCCTTTGTCTTCGTAGTTACCCTGTTTACCCGATCCAAAAAAGGGGAGTATGACAAAACATACCAGAATAATAGAGGTTAGTGTCAGAATTCCCGTAGTCCACAATATTTTGCTGAAGTTCTCTGCATCCAATAGCTGAATGCCCCAAAGCCCCAGTAGGAAATAGGTGGCAACGAAAAGTATCACCAAGGTGAGTAATATACCGAATATGTATTTCATAGCTGAATTAATTTATGTGTTATGAATTGATTCACCTCGGTATAATTGAGCTGAATCGTGATATGAATATCCCCGCATGCATTATATTTTATTGAGGATCTGTTTTTTGAGCGTATCGAATTCTTCTTGGGTAATGATGTTTTCACGGAGCAGCAGCTGCAGCTTTTGAAGTTTCTCGACAAAGTCGCCCTCTTGCTGAATATGATCTTTGATTTCCTCTTTTTGAAGGTCAAACTGTTTTCCGAGTTCCATACCGACACCCAGTTGTGCGCCTACACCGGCGATCCCGCCTTCATTTTTAGCTGCATCGCGTAGCGCCCGTAATTTTTCCAGTTCAACATAGCTTAAGCCTGCCTGCTGTGCCGCTTGGTTTTGGGTGGTCAAATCTGCGATTTCTCCGATTCTTCGTTGAGTATTGGCGTCAAATTGAGTTCCTAAGATTTTGAAATCCGTAACATCGAGCCCAAGATCCTTAAAGTCTTGTTCAACTGCAGTTTTGATATCGCTGGATAGCAGCCCCAGTTGGCTGTCAATCTCATTATAACCTAGTTTCTTTTGTGCAATCTGCGCAATAATTTGTTGTGGGATCCGATTATTGATGATGTCTTGAATGACAGCTGTGTTGACCGTATTTTGATTTGCTAAAATGTTTTTATAGAAATGCACTGGTTCCTTGATCAGGTAAGAGAATGTACCATTCAAGCCGATTTCTATTGGTAAATTGTAATGGGGGTCGATATATTTAATAGGTGTTCCGGTTCCCCAGGATTGATTGACGATAGCGGCTGTGCGAAAAAAGTAGATGTAAAGCTTATGTTCGGATTCAAAATTCTGCCGTAAACGCGCTAAAGTGGTAAAGAAGGGATGGTTGTCCGTTTTGAGGTTGTACGTTCCTGGTTCGGTCAGCAGGTTTTCACCTTTTCCCTCATACACAAGGATGCAGCCCTGCCCTGGAGCGAGGATCAGCTTGCTGGAATTTTTGATCTCATTCCTTTCGGATGGGAATTTATACCACAATAATCGAGGGTCTTGGTTTTTCCACTCGATGACTTCAGAAAGTTGGTTGTTAAAAAGATTAAATAGTCCCATAGTGATTAATTTAGTGTGTCGAATTTGGGGTTATACCCTTCAAACTTGTTGATTTGTTTTCCATTATTATCAAAATAATAATAGTCGCTGGCGCCCTTTATAATAAAACCATCTTTGAGCAGGCTCCCATTTCCATACATGGATTTAAGATCTGTAGTCACTGTTTTTTGTATAGCGCCAGTTGTTACATCCAATAGTTGGATCTGGAAAGGATCGTCTTCGGCAGGCGTTGGTTTATACGCAATGAGTAGCGTTTTGTCATTCTGCGCAATGATTACAGGCTGAAAGTAAAGTCTTCCTGGCGTAAAGTCCTTGAAGCTAATCAGACGGGCGCCCTTAAATTGCCATGGATTAATCAATACCTTTTTATAAGGATCACGGTCGGTAAAAATACCCGAACCGCCATAGTCTTTATCCCAGGAAAAGCGCGGGCTATCTTTAGGAAATCCATATTGATATTGGTAACTGTACTGGATTAACTGGATTTTTTCTTCCGGATAATAACTGGATTTACTTGAAAAAGCGAATTCCGTTTTTGTCGTTGGATTGGGAAGTTTTTTCCTTCTCTCATCGTAAAGCTGTTTATCGGGGATAGATTTATTAATTAAGGGGTAATAAGCTAGATTTTGACCCTCATTGTTGACAATTTGATAGGCTGATCCATAGTCTTCGTATTTAAATTCAACCTTAGCGATGCCTGTGCTTAAAGATGGCGCATCTTTCACATAGTTCTCAAGCACACTTTTATATGTAAGTGTATTTCTGTCCAGCTGATAAATGTATTTGGCTTTGACGATAATATAGAGATTCTGGTCTTCAAATACCTGAAGTTTGACGTCGCTGCTCGACAGTTCGACAGGTGTTTCCATCAGAGCTTTTACCCATTCTTTTTTACCCGTTTTGGGATCGAAGAGCCCAATATAAACCTTATTGTCCTTGTTTTCGTCCATTCGTTTTCTGAAGGTTCCGACATTACCGACGACAACAACGTGGGGCGTATTATCTTTGTCCAAAAATAGTGTGTTGCTTGCGTAATTCCATTCAAGAGGTTCTACCTCTTCTTTTTCCTCTGCTGTATTAGAGGTGCTGTAAGTTGAATAATTGGTCGCTGGCTTTTTGGAAAAAATAGCGCTTAGGGCTCCAATGACAAACATAAGCGCAATAAAGCCCACGACAGCAAATAATACAATCCGTACGGCTTTATATTGATCCGGATTGTTGCGCGGATAGTTGTAGTTGTGATTGATATTGATGTCGTCGCTATCTAAAAAAAATTCTGTTCCACAGCTATCGCATTTATAATAATCGGGGCGTAGTGTGGTGATTTTTATACTTCCGCAATGCGGACATTTAATCGCTTTGATATTTTTAGCCATTTATCTTACCTGTATTTTTTTGAACCATCTTTTGGCGCATACAACCGGACTGATTCCAGGGGATTCTATCCAGTTGAAAGTTCTGCCTTTTCAATTGATGAAACGATTTATGTGTGAATTTAGAATTAAAATAATCGTATAACAAATTTTCTGCCAGCTAACTTATATTCGTCGAATCTGAGTTTAAATACGCAGGAAATGAGCCGTTTGATTTTTTTAAACAAGGGAGACGGCGCTGTTCACTATTAATTTGTAAAACAAAGAGAAAATATTTTTGGTATTTACGAATTATTCGTAGATTAGTGAAAGATTAGAAAAAGGAATAAATAGCTATGGAAAAATTAACAGCACAGGAAGAGCAGGCAATGCAATCTATTTGGAGTCTCAATGGAGGTTTTATAAAAGAGATTTTGGATAATATCAAGGGTGAAAAGATGCCTTATACCACCTTGGCTTCAACAGTAAAGAATCTGGAACGTAAAGATTTTGTGAAAGCAGTACGTTATGCCAATGCCAAGCGCTATGAACCGATGGTGAGTGAAGAAGATTATAAAGCGAAATTTATGAATTCCTTTGTGGGCGATTATTTTAAAAATTCCTATAAGGAGATGGTATCTTTTTTTGTGCAGGAAGAAAAACTAACGGCTGATGAATTAAAGGAAATTATGGACATGATTAAGCATAATAAATCTTAATAACATGGAAAGCTTACTGACCTATATTATTCAAGTCAACCTGCTCTTGGGGATTATCTATTTGGGATATATTGGACTATTGAAAGGGCTGACGTTCTATGTGCTAAATCGAGTTTACTTTTTGGCAGGAGGGCTATTTGCTTTTCTGTATCCATTTCTGGATTTAAAGTCTTTGTTCGTGCAGCGCGGGCTGAATATGGGGGCGGTAGGCGAGCAGATTTCGCTTTATATTACTGAGCCGGAAGTGCAGCAACAACTGACCTTGGGAAGGTTGGTGGAAATTGTGTTTATGGTTGGTGCGATTGTATTGTTATTGAAGTTTGTATTTCAATTATTGAGTTTATTACGGATTCATCTGAATTCAAAGTCCGATCAATGGCGGACGTATCTATTTCGGAATGTGCTTATTCCTATTGTTCCATTTTCGTTTTTGAATAAAATCTATGTCAATAAAGGGCAGCATGTTGATGCTGAACTAAAAGATATTTTTAAGCATGAGGATATTCATGTGAAAGGCCTTCACAGTTTGGATATTTTACTGTTTGAAATGATATTGGTGTGTTGTTGGTACAATCCTTTCGTCTGGCTCATGCGCAGGGCCATTCGCCAAAATTTGGAGTTTCTGACTGATCAACAGGTTCTCGATAAAGGAATTGACAAGCAGACGTACCAATACAGCCTATTGAATGTGTCCAAAAAGGGCACTTCAGTAGGATTGAGCAATCAATTTAATTTTAAACTTTTAAAACGTCGCATTATGATGATGAACAAGAAGCGATCATCGAAAATAGAGCTGAGTAAATACGCCTTTCTTTTACCCGTATTTTTATTGACGGGAGCAGCATTTACGGTAAGTAAAGCGGAGGGAAGTATAGAGGGGGTAGTTGAGAAGGCAAATGAGACAGTATTACCTATTCAGTTACCAACAGTTGATTTACGATCTCAGACAGATCAATCAAATATGAAAACTACTGTATTGGCGGATACTTTGGCTAAAGCAAATAAAGTGGAGGCGAGAGATTTTAAGGAAATCAAGAGATCCGCTATTGATTTCTCTAAAAATCAAAAGTATTTTGTGGATAATAAATTGGTCTCTAAGGCAGAATTTTTGGCTATTCCTGAAGGAAAACTGGCGAAGTACTGGTTTTCGAATGACAGTGATATGATCAAGTATCGGACAAAGTCTTCAATTGATATTTCTGGCGGAGCAATTTTGGCCAATACTGTTGAGATGCAACAACATGCGGATATAGCACAAAAAAAAATACGCTGTGTTATGAATGGTATTGTGCAAGAAAAGACTTTTACTGTGGATGATATCGATCCGAATACTATAGCGTCAGTCTCGGTATTACAAGGTAAGGCAGCTATTGATAAGTATGGTGAAGATGTTGGGAAAGATGGTATCCTTGAAGTGAATTTAAAAGAAGGAGCTCATATTGGTAAAGATATGACCAAACTTAAAGGTCTTACGATTGGGGTGACGTATCGTGATGATCAGTTAACGAATGATAAGTCAACTGATGTGGTGTATGTTATTGATGGCAAGAGAGCAGATCAAAAAATGATTAAGGAGCTGGTGCTGACACCGGAAGAAATAGCGACTTTATCGGTTTGGAAGGATGCTGAAGCAATTAAGAAATATGGTGAGGATGCTAAGAATGGTGTTTTAGTTATTACGACAAAAAAATGGGCTCGTGAAAATCCGGATAAGGTGAATAATAAGTTTCGTTTCATAGGGCAGGAAAATAAAAAAAGGGATGATGTCGTTACCGTCGTTGGCTATAAGAGAGACAACAGTGTGGATGATAAGATTAGTTCGACGATTGGTTCTAAGAAAAACGAAGGACAGGGTGAAAAAGTTGTTGCTGTGGTTGGTTATAAGAAAAGTGAGAAATTGGATGACGCGAAACTGGATGTTTTTTCGGATAGATCAAAAAGGATAAGTTCTGACGCGGTAATGGGATTGTTGGGGAATAATTCAGCGAATGAGTCTATTGGTACTGATTTTCCATCTGTTCGTGTTCGTGGTTATAATGGAAAAGTCAAGCCATTAATTGTGGTTGATGGGGATATAAAGGCTGAGGGGGTTATGAATAAACTTGACCCGAAGGATATTGAATCCATGGAGATCCTGAAAAATAGCAGTGCGACTGCGTTATATGGAAATGCCGGCAAAGATGGGGTTATTCTCGTTACGACCCGCAAGAAAGCAAGTGAGGTTAAAAGTAGTGAGGAAGCTAATGGGAAGTTGAAGTTGAAGGTAAGCGGCATCATTAAGATGGAGATAGAAAAAGAAAAGGTCCGGGCAGAAAGCAGCAACTAATGTAAGACTCTCTTAGTAAAAGATAAAAAAAGACCGATTTAAATCGGTCTCTTTTTGTTATAAATCAATACCAATATAGGGTATTACATTAATGAGTTTTAGTGACTTCTATTATTTTGTATTGAGGTTCGTCATCGTCAGCTCGATGCCGATATTGACAAAACTCTGGATCATTTTAACGGAATGGTCAATTAAAGCCGGTAGTTCAGCTTGTTCCTCTTTGTCAAAAGGGCCAAGTACATAATCTACTTGTCTACCTTTTGGGTAATTGTCACCAATACCAAAACGTAGGCGCGGATAAACCTGTCCGCCACAAAGCTGTTCAATGGATTTAAGTCCGTTATGACCGGCGCTGCTTCCTTTGGGCTTCATCCGTAGCGAACCAAATGGAATGGCCAGATCATCCACAATCACCAATACATTCTGAATTGGAACTTTACATTGTTGCATATAGTAGTTAACAGCCTTACCACTTAAGTTCATGTAAGTCGTGGGTTTAATTACTGTGACGTTGTGGCCTCTTTGCTTAAATTCGCTATAATAGGCTAACTTGAGCAAGGAGAAACTGGCGCCAGCCTGTTTGACAAGCTCGTCGGCAACCATAAAACCTATATTATGCCGTGTATCGGCATATTCACTGCCAATGTTGCCCAATCCAACGATAAGATAATTCATGATGCAAAAATAAAAATTTTAATAAACAAAAAAAGCACCGAATTTCGGTGCTTTCTGTAGTATTTTAAGAATCTTGTTCAGATTATTTTTTACCACCTTTAGATGCTTTCGCTGCTTCTTGTTCAGCTTGACGCAATGCACGAGACATGATTACTGATACGATTGTATCATCAGCATTGTTTAATACTTTTGCGTTTTCCAATTGAATTTGACCTACACGAACTGATTTACCAACTTCTAAAGATTCCATTGGTACAGCAATTTCTTGTGGTAGGTTTGCAGGTAATGCTTTTACGCGTAAATTACGTAATTTTTGAACTAATTTACCCCCCATTTTAACACCTGGAGAAGTTCCTGTTAATTTGATAGGAATATTCAATGATACTTCTTTATCATCAAATAATTCTAAAAAGTCAACGTGCGTAACTAAGTCAGTTAATGGGTGGAATTGTGCGTCTTGAACGATAGCTCTTTTAGTTTGACCTTCAATGTTTAATTCAACAATGATTACGTCTGCAGTGTAAAGAACTGGTTTCAAATCAGCTGCGGATACAGAAAGAGCTGTTTGCTCTGTACCACCGTAAAGTACTGCTGGTACTAAACCTTGGTAACGCAATTCTTTTGCATCTCTTTTCCCTACGTTCTGTCTTACAGAACCGCTAATAGCAATTGATTTCATCTTTTAATTTTTTATAAATTTGAGGTGCAAAGATAATCTAATTTCTGATATTATCAAAAAAATACGACCGCTATTAGTTCGGAAACAGATACTTATTCCAGGTTTTTGATTTTTCCATGTTCATGACTATGCCTATTCAAGGCTACTAATTTACCCTAAAGTATGACCAAATTGATACCATTTCCTATATTAAAACTGGAATAGGACTCTTTTAGTAGGGGTATAACAGGGGGTTAGCAGGGCTTTACCCCTGTTATACCCCTACTAACCCCCTGTTAACCCCCTGTAAATCCCCTGTTATTGGAGAAGTTGACAGCAGTCAATTGCTAACCTATATACTTGATAAAAATGCCTAATCGCCTGTGGTTAAAAGATAAGAACCAAGCGGAAGAGTGTTTTTAAATGTTTGTTGGTTTTTGGGAGAAGATTGGGTGGTGGCGCAATACAAAAAAAAGACCCTGGTCGTTAAGCTGAATGCTTTCTGTACCAGGGTCCAATATCTAGAATCTAAAACTCAAAGATTATTCTACTTCAAATAAATCGGAGATTGAAGAGTGTTGATTTACACTTGTGATTGCTTTTGCAAATAAATCAGCCGTTGATAATACTTTGATTTTGGTCGATTGTTTTGCTTTTTCTGGATCTAATTGAATGGTATCGGTTACGATCATTTCTGACAAGACCGAGTTTTCAATTGTTTCATATGCCTTTCCGGACAATACAGCATGTGTACAAACAGCTCTTACAGATTTTGCACCATTTTCCATGATCAGTGCTGCTGCTTTTGAAAGTGTACCAGCAGTATCACAGATATCATCGATTAAAACAACGTCCTGACCTGTTACGTCACCGATGATAGACATCGATTCGATTTCGTTTGCACGTTTACGACGTTTGTCACAGATAATAACTTCTGCATTGAAAAATTTAGCAAAGGTACGTGCTCTGTATGAACCACCCATATCTGGTGAAGCAATCGTTAGATTTGGAAGTTTTAACGATTTGATATAAGGAACAAAAATGATAGAACCATCCAAATGGTCAACAGGGATATCGAAAAAACCTTGGATTTGTGCTGCGTGCAGGTCCATTGTCATGATACGGTGGATACCAGCTGCAGTCAACAGATTGGCGATCATTTTTGCGCCAATAGCAACTCTTGGTTTGTCTTTTCGATCTTGTCTTGCGAAACCAAAGTAAGGGACCACCGCGGTGATATAATGCGCTGAAGCTCTCTTCGCTGCATCTGTCATCAATAATAATTCAAAAAGATTGTCGGTAGGTTGGTTGGTAGATTGGATAATGAATACATCGCTTCCGCGAACTGACTCATTGTAGAAAGGTTGAATCTCACCGTCGCTAAAACGCGACAATGTTTTGTCTCCTAGTGGTTTCCCGTAAGATTGTGCGATTTTTTCGGCTAGTTCTGTAGTGCCAGAACCTGCAAATAGTTTAACCGTGTTGAATTGCAAAGGCATGGTTTTGTATATTTATGTTGGGTTATTGTATTGTCGTTTATTCAATATTTTTATTCCCTTACTGTTTTTTAAAGTTAAACATTAAAAAAAATGGATTGTTTTCACAATCCATATACGCTTAACTTTAAAAGTTGTCCGACCTGGATTCGAACCAAGACAAACAGAACCAAAAACTGTTGTACTACCCTTATACTATCGGACAATGTCTCTAAAAAGTCAACGTTTCCGTTTTTCTCTTTTTGACGACGCAAAGATAGAGATTTGTTTTAAAAATCAAAATGTAAATTTAAAAAAATCTAAACCCTTTTATAAATAATAAGCCTTGCATATAACGCAGAAAAGGCTTGCATCTGCAAGCCTTTTCTATTGTTTGTTGTCCGACCTGGATTCGAACCAAGACAAACAGAACCAAAAACTGTTGTACTACCCTTATACTATCGGACAAACAATTCAAAAGTGATTGCTATCGTGATGATGTCGATCACATTTGATGATGCAAA
The DNA here is from genome assembly GCF_002472745.1 of Sphingobacterium sp. UBA7253. NCBI lineage: Bacteria > Pseudomonadati > Bacteroidota > Sphingobacteriia > Sphingobacteriales > Sphingobacteriaceae > Sphingobacterium > Sphingobacterium sp. UBA7253. The sequence continues at coordinate 79,551 of NZ_DKSP01000201.1, forward strand.
TATACGGACTATTCTCATTTCTGCAAATAAAAATGAACTTAAAAGTGTATTAGGGCTGATTTTCAAAGAAATAATTTTTGTTTTGATTTGAAAAGATATGCACGCTAAGCTTTTTTATCGAGATGTTGGCCCACAAAAGTACATGCGTGATTTTGGGAATGCTTTCCTTTCAGCCAATATTGGATCGCGTAATGAAATTTTTTCAATTAATATGTGTTAAAAAATCAGAATAAAGTTCATTTCTTATTAACTTATCCTTATTTTCGAGCCGTATTAATAATACTTTTTACAGTTATCATTTTATGAACTATACTAAAATCAACAATCTTTTAGGATGGATATGTGCGCTAATAGCAACTGTAGCGTATGTCATGACTGCCGAACGATCGACGAGTTGGTGGGACTGTGGCGAGTTTATCGCTTCAGCCTTTAAACTTCAAATTGTGCACCAGCCAGGAGCACCTTTATTCTTAATGATTCAAAATATATTCTCAAACCTTGCTGGTGGAGATGTTACACGAATTGCTTTCTGGATGAACGTAGGATCGGCAGTATGTAGTGGTCTGACCATTTTGTTTTTATTTTGGACAATTACAGCTTTAGCAAAGAAAATCGTTGTAAAAGGTGTTGATGGATCATATACATCCACCGATTTAATCAAAATATTCGGTTCAGGCGCTGTTGGTGCATTGGCTTATGCTTTTACGGATACTTTTTGGTTCTCAGCAGTAGAGTCCGAAGTATATGCCATGTCTTCTTTATGTACAGCCGTCGTATTTTGGGGTATTCTAAAATGGGAAAATCATGCCGATGAAGCTGGTTCGGACCGCTGGTTGATCTTTATCGCCTATGTGATGGGACTTTCTATCGGGGTACACTTATTGAACCTTCTGGTGATTCCGGCAATTGCTTTGGTCATTTATTTTAAACGTTCAAAAACAGTGACATCGTCGGGTGCGATCAAAGCTTTCTTAACCGGTGTTGTTGTTTTGGCGCTGATTTTATGGGGTATTATTCAATACACTGTTAAAGCCGCCGCATATTTTGATCTGTTCTTTGTGAATAGTTTGGGCATGGGCTTTGGTACTGGATTTAACTTATTCATGATTTTAGCGGTAGCTCTTTTCGTATATGGGATCTGGTATTCAATCAAAAAGGTAAAACCGATGTTAAATCTGATCTTAATCAGTGCAGCATTTATTATTTTTGGTTATAGTTCCTTTGCCATGATCATGGTGCGCGCCAAGGCAAATCCTACGTTAAATAACAGTGATCCGGATAATGCATTTTCTTTTGTGAGTTATCTTGGACGTGAGCAATATGCCAGTGAGCCGCTTTTGAATGGACCTACATTTGATGCGCAAGTGGTTGATGCCGAGCCTACGTATACGTACAGAAAAGATAAAGACAAGTATACCAAGGTGGAGAACGGCATGGATTATAAATACGATAAAACGATGTTTTTTCCGCGTGTTTATAGCTCAAGAGACCAAAATCATATAGATTATTACCGCGATTACCTAAAGATTCCTGAAGGACAATCGCCAACATTTGGGGATAACTTAAAGTTCTTCTTTAGCTATCAGATCGGACACATGTACGGTCGTTATTTTCTTTGGAACTTTGCTGGTCGTCAAAATGACCAACAAGGACAGGGTTCCTTCACTGAGGGGAACTGGATCTCAGGGGCTAAACCTGTAGACCAGATGCATGTGGGCGGACAGAATGCCATTCCAGATTCATTGAAGACTGACCCTTCAAACAATAAATATTATTTCTTGCCTTTGATCATTGGTTTAATTGGTGCATTCTGGCATTTTGGAAAAAGACAACGTGATGCGGGAATTGTGGGTCTGTTGTTTTTCTTTACAGGATTAGCAATTGTATTGTATCTAAATCAAAGTCCACTTCAACCACGTGAACGTGATTATGCATATGCAGGTTCTTTTTATGCCTTCGCCATCTGGATCGGGCTCGGTGTTTTCGCTATTGCGGATTATCTGAGCAAAAAAGTGGATGGTAAAATTGCCGCCGGTGCCGCTACAGTAGCCTGTCTATTGGGGGCTCCAGTATTGTTGGGCTTCCAAAACTGGGATGATCACGACCGTTCGGAGAAAACAACTGCCCGTGATCTTGCTAAAAACTATTTGGCGTCATGTGCACCCAATGCGATTTTATTTACTTATGGTGATAATGATACCTATCCTTTATGGTATGTTCAGGAAGTCGAAAATTATCGTCCGGATGTACGTGTCGTAAACTTAAGTTTGTTGAGTTCGGACTGGTATATGCGCCAGATGAAACAAAAAGTGAATCAGGCAGATGGTTTACCGATCAATATCGATGATGAAAAGTTCAAGAAAGGTGTTCGCGAAGTGCTTTATTATCAGGATATGAAAGTTCCGGGTCATGTGGATCTTGATTTGATCATGCAGATTTTATTGTCTGATGATCAAAAGAATAAATTGGAATTGCGTGGTGGTAAATTTGAGAACTTTCTGCCAACCAAAAACTTTAGCCTTCCGGTGAACAAAGAATCTGTTCTGAAAAATAATGTCGTTCCTAAAGCTTGGCAAGAATCTATTGTCGACACCATGAGCTGGACCTACAATAGAAATTATATCTCTAGAGCTGAATTATCTATCTTAAACGTGTTATTGAATAACGATTGGAAACGTCCAATTTATTTTGCGGCAACAGTTCCAAATGATAACTACCTTGGTTTAGATAAATATTTGGTGCAAGAGGGTTTTGCCTTGCGCTTGATGCCGATTGCAACTCCTGCCGGGGCAGAAGGTACATTGGTTGATACACAGTCTGCTTATAAAGACATTACTACGAAATACCAATGGGGTAATATGGCGCATGCTTCTTACCTGGATCCTGAATCTTACCGCATGATTACCATGATTACAAATACCGTAATGGGTGGTACAGCGACACAGTTGATGATGGAAGGTCATAAGGATGAGGCGCGTAAAGTCGCTGTCGAAACTTACGAGAAAATGCCAAAACGTGTTTATTTGATGCGCGATATTTTAGGCTATATTCCAATTGTTAATGTGTTGTATGAAACTGGTGAAACGAAGCGTGCAAATGAAATCGTAAACCGTAACCTGAAGTTTATGACCCAAAACATGCGTTGGTATCAGGATATTGCACAAACAAAACCTGAGCTGGAATATTCAAATATAGGTACAGCATTACGTGCTTTGGGTGCCTATAAGAGTATCTTGGCCTCTACCTCGGAAAAACAATTGCTACAGCAAGTGACCGATTTAGAAAAATCGTATAAACAACAGTATGGTGTTGAGTAACAATTAGAGACATCACTTTAAACGAAGGAGCTGCCCTTTACTACAGTATTCGAAAGGAAATACACTTTTTGATGCGATGTAGGAAAGGGCGGCTTTTTTTTGATTATTTTTTCTTAGCTTAACGCCATATAAAACCAACCTTAAGTTATGATGAAACGTCAATTAAAATTGTGGGATGCAGTGATGCTGGTCATGGGGTCGATGATCGGAAGCGGTATTTTTATTGTATCGAGTGATATGATGCGACAGCTTGGATCCGGATATTGGTTGGCGATAGTTTGGTTATTGACCGCATTAGCAACTGTTGCGGCGGCAATCTGCTATGGCGAATTGTCGTCTATGTATCCGAAGGCTGGGGGACAATATACCTATCTGACAGAAATATTTGGGAAGCCAATTGGCTTTTTATATGGCTGGAGTTTATTTACAGTCATTCAAACGGGAACTATAGCAGCTGTAGCTGTTGCTTTTGGCAAGTTTACGGCCTACCTTATTCCGCAGTTAAATGATGCAGCCCCCCTATTTCAGCGTGGAGAGTTTAAGATTACCTGGATACAGATTGTCGCTATGGGTGTTATTATCCTCCTGACCTTTATCAATACAAGAGGGATCAAGAGTGGAAAAGCTGTTCAATCTTTCTTTACTTCAGCAAAAATCATTGCGCTGGTTTTATTGATTTTGGGTGGTCTGTTCTTGATTAAGGAAAATCATTTTTCAGAAAATATGGCTTATGGCTGGGATTCTTTTCAAAATTTGAAAGGTGCTGGCTGGTCTCAGATCTCGGGGGGCGTACTGATGGGGGCTTTAGCTGCTGCGATGGTGGGTTCGGTATTTAGTAGTGTGGCCTGGGAGAATGTAACGTTTGTTTCCGGAGAGATTGTCAATCCACAGCGTAATGTTGTTCGGGCATTGGTTATCGGGACGAGCTTGGTGATGTTGCTCTATATAAGTTGTAATTACATTTACCTGGCGGCATTAAATCGAGAGGAAATTGCTTTTGCGGCAAATGATCGTGTTGCCATAGCGGCGGCTGAAAAAATATTAGGCCATAGTGGTACAATAGCGATGGCGATTTTGGTCATGATCTCGACCTTTGGTTGCGTTAACGGGCTCGCACTATCAGGTGCGCGAGTTTTTCAGACTATGGCAAAAGATGGATTGTTTCTGAAACAAGCGATTCCCAATAACAAATATGATGTGCCGGCACGATCGTTATGGCTTCAAGGGATCTGGGCGTCATTGCTTTGTCTAAGTGGGCAATATGGCAATTTACTGGATATGATATCTTTTGTTATTGTTATATTTTATATGATTACAGTGCTAGGGGTTATTATTCAGCGTGTACGAAGACCCGATTTGGAACGTTCCTATAAGACATTTCTATTTCCTGTCACTCCGATCTTGTACCTGTTGATAGGTACCGTATTTTGTGTATTATTAATTATCTATAAGCCACAATATACCTGGCCAGGCTTTATACTTGTATTAATCGGTGTACCGGTGTATTTTTTTGCACGGAATAATAAACGTGCCGAGCTAGATGAATAGTCTTTACCTATAGCATTTCGATGTTATGGAATTTGCTGTAAATGGTTGGCAATGCGTATTGTATATAACTTCAAAATCTGTTAATGTACTAGAATAATTGGTTTGTAAATTTCCCGGAAAGGAAGATATTCTTTGTTTAAATCACTTTTTGTTATTGTGCCAGCTGGATGCAAATATTGAAATTAATTGCCCTTCATGGCTTCGTTTTTGTTAAAAAAAGTGTAGCTTTGCTCAAACATTCCCATAATGAAACAGTCGATTTTATTAGACGGACCAAAATTTCAAATCACAATTCAAAGACTATGTCGTCAATTGATTGAGAATCACGGTGATTTTTCAAATGCTGTCGTCATAGGTATTCAACCCCGAGGAACTTTCTTAGCGAGACGTATCGTCAAAGAGCTTGAACAAATGATCGGAAAGGAGATTTTAGTTGGCGATTTGGATATTACCTTTTATCGCGATGACTTCCGTACGAAAGGGAATACTGGTCCACTCTTAGCAAATAGCACAAATATCAATTTTATTGTAGAAGGTAAAGATGTCATCTTTATAGATGATGTCTTATGGACAGGACGTACTATTCGTGCGGCAATGGATGCTGTACAGGCATTTGGCCGTGCAAGAAGAATAGAGTTGCTTGTTTTGGTCGATCGCCGCTTCTCTAGACAGATTCCTATTCAGCCTGATTATATCGGAATACAGGTAGATTCTATTGATTCACAAAAAGTAATTGTTAACTGGAAAGAATCAGAGGATCAGGATAGTATTATCTTGATTACAGAAAAGAAGACGTCAGCTAGCGATTAATAGCGGTGTCATGACGATACTAAAGGTTATTGTTGATCTTTGGAAACAGGCACTTTCAATAAAACCTTCATGACTTCGCAGACGCCAACAGCAATGAAAGCAAACTGAAGGTTCTTTCTGGCCAATAAGATCAGACACTTTCAGAAAAAAAATGATTAGTAAATATTTGAATATACTATAAAATGTCATCTGTAGCAGAACAATTAAGTACCCGCCATTTATTGGGGATCAAAGATCTAAATGAGAACGATATCCAATTGATCCTGGATACAGCAAGTAATTTCAAAGAGGTATTAAATAGGCCAATCAAAAAGGTTCCGTCGTTAAGGGATATTACGATTGCCAACGTGTTTTTTGAAAATTCAACACGGACACGTCTATCCTTTGAACTTGCTGAAAAGAGACTTTCTGCGGATATCGTGAATTTTGCGGCTTCCTCCTCTTCGGTAAGTAAGGGGGAGACACTCATCGATACGGTGAACAATATTCTTGCAATGAAGGTTGATATGATTGTGATGAGACATCCATACGCGGGAGCTGGGGTATTTCTAAGTAAACATGTTGATGCACAAATTGTCAATGCAGGTGACGGAGCACATGAACACCCTACACAAGCTTTACTTGATTCATTTTCGATCCGTGAACGCTATGGTGATGTAGCTGGTCGTAAAATAGCTATCGTTGGGGATATTACACATTCACGCGTTGCCTTGTCGAATATCTTATGTCTTCAAAAGCAAGGTGCAGAAGTGATGGTTTGTGGTCCGACCACATTAATTCCTAAACATATTACATCATTGGGTGTAAAAGTGGAGCATGATTTGCGGAAAGCGTTGAACTGGTGTGATGTTGCAAATATGTTACGGATTCAATTGGAGCGTCAGGATATTGCCTATTTCCCTTCCTTAAGAGAATATTCCATGCTATATGGATTGAATAAAGAGATTTTGGATTCTTTAGAGAAGCCAATCACAATTATGCACCCCGGACCAATCAATCGGGGGGTCGAAATCACATCGGATGTCGCGGATAGCGAACATTCAATTATTTTGGATCAGGTTGAAAATGGTGTTGCTGTGCGCATGGCTGTCTTGTATCTATTAGCAGGGCAACGCGGATAGTCTAAATTGGTTTTAACGTGCGTTAATGTACGTGTGAGACTAAATAGCACTGTTTTCTAATGCAATAATAGTATGCCTGACTTTATTTTTTTGTCGGGCATATTTTTTGTGCAAAATTTCCGTTATAATACAGGATTATTCACAGATGTTAATAACTTTTGTGTAAAATAGCTCAATTAAAGTATAATTTAGTAAAATGAATAAAACTATCTCCCTGAGAAGTGGAGGTTTGAATTGATTTTCAATAAATTTGGGGCCATCTTAAAGCCTTTAATGGCAGAGAGGCTTTCGATAAATTTGCTTTGAAATGCGAATTTACCGCGGTTTGGAGGGAGATTCATTTACATTTGCAGATAAATAACATATTAAGGTTTCACATATTATGTATAAGAAGATTTACCAGGTGGGAGTTGCATTAACCGTTATGGCGACGCCAGCATTAGCGCAACAGACAGAATGGCAACAAATCAACAAGGCGTACAAAACAGGGATGGAATTGTATGAACGCGGAAAATTTAGTTCTGCTTCTGCCCAATTTGACCGTGTTGAAGCTTTGCGGACAAAATCCAACTTGCAATTGGACGAAACAGAGGAACTGTCTTTGTTGAAAGAGAACGTACGGTATTATCAAGCGGTTTGCGCACTGGAATTGGGCGAATCCGATGCCGAAAACCGTTTTCTGAAATACATTAAAGATTTCCCTGTCAGTGCAAATGCTAAAGCGGCTTATTTTCAAATCGGTAAATCCTATTATGCTAAAAAAGATTATGTTAAGGCCTTAGAGTGGTTTAACAAGATCGATAGCAAAAATTTAGCAGGTAAAGAAAATGTAGAATATCGCTTTAAATATGGATATGCTTCCTTTATGACAAAGGATTATAAAACGGCGAAACCATTATTTGAAGGATTGAAAGATCAGAAAACTGAATTTCAGGAAGCTTCAATCTATTATTACGCGTATCTTTCTTACTTAGACGCCGAGTACAAAACGGCGCTGAATGAATTTGAACGCCTAAATGGATCGAAACAATTCGAAAATAGTTACCCTTATTATATTACTGCTTTGTATTTCTTGGATAAACGCTACGACGATGTGTTGGATTATGCGTTGCCAATTTTGTCGCGAACAAAACAAGAAAATGAAACAGAGATGTTTCGTATTATCGCGGCAACATACTTTATCAAAGGTGATTTAAAAACATCAAAAGAGTATTACGATAAATTTCAGGCACAGGACCAAGGTAAGACCCAGAATAATCAGGATAGCTACCAAATCGGTTACATCGCCTACAAGTTGAAAGATTACGATAAAGCGATCACTGAATTGGAAAAAATGACCGATCCAGACGCATATTATCAATCTGCGATGATTACCCTAGGGGATGCTTTCTTAAAGAAAGGCAATAAGCAATCTGCTCGTAACGCATTTTTTCGTGCTTCGAAATTGGATTTTGATCCAGCAATGCAAGAAGAGGGCTTATTCAACTATGCTAAGCTTTCGTATGAATTGGAATTCCACCAAGTGGCTTTGGCTTCGACACAAGAATACCTGAAAACGTACCCAAAATCGAAACGCTTAGAGGAAGCAAAAACTTTGCTTGCTGAAGTATTGTTGAGTACAAAAAACTATCGTGAGGCAGTTGATATTTTGGAATCTATTCCTAAACGTGGAAAAGAAGCAGACGCTGCTTATCAAAAGGTAACCTACTACAGAGGTTTGGAGTATTATAACGAGCGTGCTTTTGAAAATGCAATTTCCCTATTCATGCGCTCTGAAGAGTTTCGTTATGACGAGGAAATTTACGCTTTAGCCATCTATTGGAAAGCGGAAGCAATGTACGAAGTGCGTAAATACGGTGAAGCGGTTACAAATTTCAATAAATTCTTACGCTTGCCGGGAGCTAGCAAAACGGATGTGTATGGGTATGCCAATTACGCGTTAGCCTATGCGGCTTTCCGTAATGGTAACTACAGCACGGCGGCCAATTACTTCGAGCGTTTCTTAGCGTCTGGTGGTTCGAAAGGAATAGAAATGAATACACGTAATGATGCAATTGCACGCTTGGGCGATTCTTATTTCTCTTCGAAAAACTACGGCAGAGCATTAACAGAATACAATAAGTTGATCTCTTCTAAAGCGCCTAGTCAGGATTACGCGTTATTCCAGCGTGGTATTATTCAAGGATTACAAGGGGATAACAACGGTAAAATTTCAACATTGAATGCTGTTATTGCACAATTCCCGAGTTCTAATTATGCAGATGATATTGCGTTTGAGATTCCTTACACACGTTTCTTGATGGGAGAAAGTGACCAGGCAATTGCTGGCCTTCAAACAATGGTTGAAAAATATCCGCGCAGCAGTTATGTGCCACGCGCTTTGGTGACGATTGGTCTGGTTCAGTATAATCAAGATAACAATGATGCTGCATTGGCAACTTTCCAACGTGTAGTCGACCAATATGGATCAACAGATGAAGCAAGACAGGCCATGCGATCGATTGAGAACATCTATTTGGATAAAGGCGATGCAACGGGGTATATCAAATATGCAACTGGAACAAACTTAGGGGATGCGTCGAAATCTGAGCAAGATTCTCGTTCATTCTCGACTGCCACAACCCTATTCTCCAGAGGAAATTACCAAGGGGCGGTGGAAGCTGTAAATGCGTATTTCGATAAATTCCCGAAACCAAATCAAGAAAAATATGCGCGTTTTGTTCGTGCTGAAAGTAACGCAGCTTTGGGCAATACAGAAGATGCACTACATGATTACAATATTATCTTGAATGACTGGACATCTCCTTATACAGAACGCACGTTGATTTCGGTGTCAAATTTGTATTTGAAACAAAAGAAATATAACGAAGCAACACAGTTGTTGAAAAAGCTGGAGCTTACCTCTGAATACAAGGCTAACTATGGTTTCGCAATAAATAACTTAATGGTTTCTTACTTCCAAATTGGAGATTATAAAGAAGCATTAAATTATACCAACGCTGTTAAGAACTACGAAAAATCTTCGGAAGAAGAGATTGCAAATGCCTTCTTATATGCCGGTAAATGCTATGTGAAGCAGAATAAGAAAGCTGAGGCAATGAAAGAATTCAGTTTAGCTGCATTGAAGAGCCGTACAGTATATGGTGCCGAAGCAAAATACAATGTTGCGGTATTACAATTGGAAAATAAACAATACGATGCGTGTATCAAAACAGCAATGGATCTATCCGATAATTTCTCTTCGTACGAATATTGGGTGGCGAAAAGCTTTATTACCATGGCTGATGCTTATGCAGGTAAGGGAGATTCTTTCCAGGCGAAAGCTACACTTGAATCGATTGTGGATAACTATGATGCGAAAGACGATATTTTGCCAGCAGCAAAAGAACGTCTAAATAAATTGAACAACAAAAAGAAATAGGATACAATGAAGAAGTTGCAAAATAGAAACGTGAAGAAATATACTTTAGCAGCGCTTTTGATGGGCGTGGGATTGAATTCTTTTGCACAGGAAACAGGCAAGAAGAACGATCCTGAGAAACCGGTCACTATCGATTCTTTTGATGTTGTTCGTGATTATAAGCCAATTCTTGCGGATGCTGTGAAAATCCGCCGCAGTCCGGATATGACCAATAAAAGAGAATACCAGCCCAAATTGTCCTACAACAATATTTTGGACAAGAAATTGGATATCAATACCGGTTTGAAACAATTGAATGTACAGGAGATTCCTTTTGCACAACCTTTTGAACATAGTAGCAACTATGTCAAATTTGGTATCGGAAACTATAACAGTATATTGGGCGAAGCTTATTTGGCTTCTGAACAGTTTGAAAATACACGATTTGGTTTATTTGCAAAGCATTTGAGCCAAAAGGGTAATATTGACGGACAGAAGTTCAGTACACAAGATATCGGTATCTTTGGTTGTCGTGTATTGGATGCGGTAACCGTTAAAGGTACCATCGGATACAATCGTTATGGCACAAACTTCTATGGTCAGACTTTTGATCAATCGGGAACAACCTTGTTGAATACGACTCCGGATAAACAGACCTTTACAGATATCTACTTGAATGGAGAGCTGTCAAGTAATGTGGATCCAAAAAATGAGCAAGCCTTAAGCTATTCCGCAAAAGTTGATGGTTATTTGTTTAAAGACGCTTATAAAGCCAAAGAAAATTCCATCGCATTATCCGGTTATTTGAATAAACGCCTAAGTGCATTCAATGTTGGTGCGAATTTGAGCGTGACAATGAATAATGTGAAAGATAGTGCTGAAGTAAAAAATCATTTGGCGGTCATCAATCCATATATTCGTTTTAAGGGCGACAACTATAACGTAACCTTGGGCGCGAATTTAACTTCTGAATTTGGCGATAGCTCAAGATTCAATATTTTCCCATCCGTAGAAGCTGATTTTGCTTTGGCACCTGAATATATCTCTTTGTTTGCCGGAATCAATGGCGGAGTGAAGCAAGCTTCTTTCCGTAGTTTCGCTAAAGAAAATCCGTATTTGGCTCCTAATGCTAAAATGATAAACTCGATTGAGAAAATGAATGTTTACGCGGGTTTAAAAGGAAATGCTGGCGCAACATTTGGTTATAAAGTAAAGGTATTCTACAAACAGATTGAGGGATTGCCTTTATTTAAAAACAGTGCATTTGGCGATAGTCAAAATGGCTATGTTCCTTGGGCTTTTGATGTCGTTTATGACGGCGTGATCAATAAAGCTAAACATATGGGATTGGAAGGAGAAATCAATGTACGTCTTTCACAACTGGTTAATCTGGGCGGAAAAGTGTATATAGACGATTATAAATTGAGTGATGAGGAAGAAGCTTGGGGATTGCCAAAATTCCGTATGCAGGCTAATGCACGCTTCAATATCTCCGATAAATTTTTCGTAGATGCTGAACTTTCTACACAAGGCAATACCTATGCGTATATTTATGACTATAATGCAGATGGCAGTCGTATTGCCAACAGTGGGCATAAGGCAACAATAGCGTCGTTTGCTGATCTTAATGCAGGCGCAGAATACCGAATCAAAAAACAATTTGGTATTTTCGTCAAAGCAAATAACATTTTTGGAAAAGAATACGAACGTTATATGTATTACCCAAGATTGGGCTTTAATGTAATTGGTGGTCTTAATTATTCGTTTTAACGAATTAAGATTATAAATTTGCATCTTAAAATAGTGCGCGATGAATCTAGGCAAAAACATCAATAGTTTATTAAAACGTTATGCGGAAGTATACGTGCCCGGAATAGGTGTGTTCAAACGAATTCATTCTCCGGCTCAGTTCGATAAACAGAATAATGTATTTTTGCCCCCGATTTCCTACGTCGAACTGGACTATTCTGCTCAACAAGGATTTAATATTGTTCATTATATCCAACAACAGGAAAATTTAGGCCTCAATCAGGCACAGCAGATTTTATCGGAAGCTGTTGATAACCTAAGAGCTGATTTAGGTCAGTTTGGACAGGCTAAACTTGATGATCTTGGCTTATTAATTAGTTATGGCGCAAGTTTAGTCTTCAAACCCCTGGATCTATCGGGATTCGACTTCCAGCCGGTCACAAATCTTGTTGCACCAGAGATTGAAACAGTCGTTTCTTCTTTGGAAGAAACCAAAGAAGAAGAATTTACGACCTTAGCGGTTGAAGAAGACCCTGTTGTGGAAGAAGATCCTGTGGTGGAAGCTAATGATAAGGTGGAGCTTGTGGTAGAGTCTATGCCGGATACGGTGGATCAAGATGAAACGATCGAGGTTGAAGAGGTCAAAGAAGAAACTGAAACAGCACAGGAACCGGTCGTGGTAACGGATCCAGCAGCGGATGAGCTTTCGCAGGAGACAGCACCAACAAACGATCGTACCGGTCTTGAAGCTGAAGAGTCGTCGTTAGCGCAAAAGGAAACTGAAGAGTTTGAACCTGTGGATACAACTGTGATAACTGATAGCAATCATTCGGTTACTCCAGAGGAAGAAATCGCTGAAAAAAAAGAAATCGGTGCTATTGCGTCGGCTAACGCTAATTCAACATACGCGCCAAATATCTATGAGGAAGAGCCGCGTAATTCAAATGCGATCTGGTATTGGATGACTGGAATTATTGTGCTGGCAATGGTTGCTGTTGCGGTCGTTTACACCAATCCTGCGTTGAAGAATTCGTTATTTGGGCCGACCAAACCTGTTGTAAAAGCGGCAGATACGCTTGTTCAAAAACAGCCGATCATGCCTGCTGATACCTTGTCCAATACAATGCAAGCAGATAGTTTAAAGCAAGTCGATTCATTGGCTAAAACTGGTGTGAAAGATTCTGTTAAAAAGACAACAACTGTACCTGCGACCAATGCGGCAGCAAAATCTCCGGTTTTGGAAGCAAATCCTGTGATCAAAGAGTCTATTCCTGTTGCACAACCCAGATATCAATTGGTAATAGGTTCTGCAAAGACAATGGCACAAGCAGAGCAGGAAGCCAAGCGTCTTCGGGAAATGGGCTATAAAACAGCACGAGCTGTAGAGGGAAAGTTCAAAAGAAATAGAAAGAAAATCATCTTAAACACCTACATGACAAAATCGGAGGCAGACCTCGCTAAGAAATCTGTAGAGAAAAAGATTGAAGGTGCTTGGGTAGAAACATTATAGAAACTATATAAAACTATTAATAATTATGTCATTAGTACAAGATACAGCACGGGCTGCTGTGGATTCGTTTAATCAAGCTGCACAACAACCATTACCTGCTGCTGCGCCTACAGAAAACATGAGTTTGATCGATATGATGATCAAAGGGGGATGGATCATGGTTCCAATCCTATTGTTGTTCTTTATTGGATTGGTTATCTTTTTTGAGCGTTATTTGACTATCCGTCGTGCCGCAAAATATGATAACAGCTTAATGTCGCAAGTAAAGGCAAATGTTTTGTCCGGAAATTTGGATTCGGCATTAGCTGTAGTTCGTTCAAGTAACTCCGCTTTGGGACGTATGTTGCAAAAAGGCTTATTGCGTGTCGGCAGACCGATCAAAGATATTGAAGGAGCGATCGAAAACGTGGGTAAATTGGAAGTTGCCAAGTTAGAAAAGAATATCAATATTTTGGGTATTATTGCTGGTATTGCCCCGATGCTTGGTTTCGTAGGTACGATCTTTGGAGTAATTAAGATTTTCCACGACGTCGAATTAGCTGGTGGTATTGATATCGCTTCTGTATCTGGTGGTCTATATGTAAAAATGGTGTCTTCTGCATCAGGTCTTGCGGTGGGTATCTTAGCTTATTTGGGCTACCATATCCTCAATATGATGGTGGAGCGATTGATTTTACGTATGGAAACGGATGCAGTAGAATTTATTGATTTATTGGATGAACCCGGAAGATAATGAACTTACGAAGTAGAAAAAATAAACCATCTGCGGAAGTACATACTTCAGCGCTGAATGACATCATGTTTTTCCTGATGTTGTTCTTCCTGTTGGCTTCTGCAGTTTCTAATCCGCAAGTGGTGAAGCTATTGTTACCAAAGTCAAGTGCGGGAGAACAATCTGTTGCTAAAAAGACCGTTACGGTATCGATTACAAAAGATTTGGGCTATTTTATTGACAAAACTCCAGTTCCCATTGAAGGATTGGAAGCTGCAATTCAATCGCAAATGGCTGCGGGTGAGGAAGTGACCATTATGCTCTATGTCGATAATACGGTTCCCATTCAAAATGTTATTTCTGTAATGGATGTCGCTAATCGATTGAAGATTAAAGTGGTATTGGCAACAGAGCCAAAAAAAGATAAATAGGAGCAATTAAACTTTTTTTAAGTTTATTGGTCAGCTATTAATATAGGAGATTAATGCGATGAGATATCACCTTCAACATGAAGAAAATAATTTCCCCAAAGCATTGGGGATATCGACTTTGGTCATGGCATCGTTGCTCTTGATTGGATTTTTTGTTGTTTTTAAATCTCAGGCACCTGATGAATATGGAATGGGGGGAATGATCGTCAATTACGGTACTTCACCTGAGGGAATGGGAGATGACTATATGAGTGTTGAGGAACCATCGGTGGACCCCAACGCCAATAATGAACGCCCTGACCGTATTGATCCTGTTGAAACACCTACCCCAACTCCAACGCAGCAAGTTGCGGAGAAAGCGGTTGTCACACAGGATTTAGAAGATGCCCCTGCGGTAACAAAAACGGAAAAGAAGGTCGTTTCAAAAGCACCGGAAACAACCAAAGCTGTAAAAGAAGTGGCACCACAGGCCAATGCCAAAGCGCTTTTTAAAGGCAATAAAAATAACGGCACTGGGGCTGGTGATGGTACAGGGACAACTCCTGGAAATCAGGGTTCCAAACTGGGTGATCCTTTAGCAAGTAACTACGGCGAAGGGGGATCTGGAAATGGTAACATGATGTTGTCTATTGAAAACCGAAGTTTTACACAACGACCAAGTATCGACGATAATGGACAGCAAGCAGGAAAGGTTGCTGTGGAGTTTAGAGTGAACAAGCAAGGGGTTATCACCTATGCGCGTGCTGGTGTAAAAGGAACGACGATTACCGATCCATCCTTGTTGGAGAAATGTGAGCGTGCTGTACGTGGCGCTCGGCTAAACCAATTGCCAAATGCTCCCGACTCCCAAACAGGACGGATTGTATTCAATTTTAGATTAAGATAAAAATCATTCACATGAATGCTTATAATGAGGCAATCGAGTATCTGTATACTCGATTGCCTATGTTTACAAGGGATGGCGCCTCTGCCTTCAAAAAAGACCTTGACAATACCATCAAACTTTGCGCTGCTTTGGACAACCCACAGCGAAAATTCAAAACATTACATATTGCCGGTACAAACGGAAAGGGATCGACCTCCCACATGTTGGCCGCTATTTTGGCCGAGGCAGGATATAAGACAGGTCTCTATACTTCACCACATTTACTGGATTTCAGAGAACGTATTCGTGTCAATGGTCAGTTATGTGAGAAAGAATTTGTTGTTGATTTTGTCAATACCCATCGCGAGCTTATAGAAGAAGTCAGTCCATCGTTTTTCGAAATTACTGTAGCCATGGCTTTTGATTATTTCGAGAAGAATAAGGTTGATATCGCTGTCATTGAAGTCGGCCTTGGCGGGCGTTTGGACAGCACCAATATTATTCAGCCTTTGCTGTCGGTAATTACCAATATCGGTTTTGATCACATGAATCTTCTTGGTAATACACTGGTGGAAATTGCTGCTGAGAAGGCCGGAATTATCAAAAGAAATACACCTGTCGTTATTTCGGAATATGCTGAAGAGACAGCAGCTGTGTTTTTGGATAAAGCAGCGATCGAGCATGCACCGATCCAATTCGCTTCCGATAAGTATGCCACGAAAATGCTGGGCGTGGACCAAGATTATTTGACGGTACAAGCGAGGGATACTGCAAGTCATTCAGCAGACTTTCAACTGGATTTAAAAGGCTCTTATCAGGTCAAGAATCTCGCCGGCGTCCTGTTAGCTGTGGATGAGTTACGTCAACAGGGCTTTGAGATCAGTGATCAACATGTGCATCAAGCGCTAAAAAATGTGCAGGCAACCACAGGAATTCAAGGCCGATGGCAACAATTGTCTAAGGATCCATTTATCATCTGTGATACGGGGCACAATGAGGACGGAATTCATGAAGTGCTCAAAAATCTGGCTACAACCGCTTATGATAAATTGCACTTTGTGATAGGGGCCATGCGCGATAAGGATTTATCACATATGTTGCCTTATCTACCCAAGGATGCAACCTACTATTTCTCTGCTCCGGATATTCCGCGTGCAATGCCATCCGAGGAGCTGCGGAAAGAAGCTATGGAATTTGGTCTAACGGGACTTGATTATGCATCGGTAGGAGCTGCGTTTGATGCAGCAAAAGAAGCGTATCAACAAGGGAACCTTATTTTTGTTGGCGGAAGCAATTTTGTTGTTGCGGAAGTGCTTGCTCGTTTGACGCAGGAATAAGAATATCACCTTTCCTCGCAAATAAATCTGCGGGAGGAATTCATAGAAACCGATCACAAAAAGGGAGCTGCGTGAAGTGCAGCTCCCTTTTTTGTGATTTTGTGCCGTTGGTCATTAGTCATTGATCGTCAATTCACCACGGATATCCTTTTCAATCCAATAAGCGACTTCTTTTTGATCTTCTAACTCGCCTTGAAGATACATTAATTTGGTTACTGCCGCTTCGAATGTAAGGTCGTAGCCATTGAGCACGCCGATGGATTTAAGTCCTTGTGAAGTCTCATAGCGACCTAATTCAACAGAGCCTACTTTACATTGCGAAATGTTGAGGATATTTTTACCTTGTTCAATTGCTTCTTTCAATAGATCCAGAAACCAAGTGTCGGTGGTGGTATTGCCTGACCCAAATGTTTCCATCACAATGGAACGGACATCGGAGTCTAAGACGGCTTTGATCGTTTGTGCAGAAATTCCGGGGAATAATTTCAATACCGCAACGCGATTGTCCAGTTTGGTATGTAGGATAAATTCTTTATCAATATTATTTAATAAAGCATCTGTATTATATTTGAGGTGAATACCTGCTTCAACCAATACGGGATAGTTTGGTGATCTAAAGGCCTCAAATTTGGCCGAATTATATTTAAATGAGCGATTGCCACGGAATAATTTATTGTCGAAAAGAATGCATACCTCTTGTATGATAGATACGCCATCTTGTTTTGCTGAAGCAATTTCAAGGGCTGTCATCATATTTTCCCGCGCATCCGTTCGGATCTCTCCGATAGGCAGCTGAGAGCCAGATAAAATGACCGGTTTTTGGAGTCCCTCCAACATAAAGCTCAATACTGAGGCTGTAAAAGCCATTGTATCGGAACCATGCAGAATAACAAAACCGTCGTAATCTGCATAGTTATCCTTAATAATTTGTGCCATTTCAATCCATATCTCGGGCTTCATGTTGGATGAATCGATAATGGGTTCGAAAGAGTGCACGGTCAGCTTATAGTCTAAGCGACTTAAATCAGGGAGATTACGTTTGATCAATTCAAAGTCGAAAGGAACGAATGTTCCTGTTTCATCTTTAACCATTCCAATGGTCCCACCTGTGTAGATAATAAAGATATTATGCATTGAGTTTTGAAATTATATACCAAATATACGTTTTGAATTTTCTGTTGTGATTTCGGCTACCTTCTCGACGGAGATCTGGTGAAGGTCAGCTACTTTTTGTGCGACGTAAACCAAATAGCTACTTTCATTTTCTTTACCGCGAAAGGGGACAGGAGCCAAATAAGGTGCATCTGTTTCCAGAACAATATGTTTTAAATCGATTTCTTTGACCACCTGATCTAAGCCCGCTTTTTTAAAGGTAACGACTCCGCCAATACCAAGCGCGAAACCTAAATCGATAGCCTGTTGGGCCTGCTCCAGGGAGCCGGTAAAGCAGTGCAGAACGCCAAATAATTTGTCGTCGTGAAGTTCTTCCAATAATTCGAACAGTTCAGTGAAGGCTTCCCGGCAGTGGATATCGATCGGTAAATTTAATTCCTTAGCCCATTGAACCTGCGTTCGAAAGGCGTCTTTTTGAATTTCAAGCGTGCTTTTATCCCAATAAAGATCCAGCCCGATCTCACCTATGGCATGGACTTTGTGTGTTTCCAAGCTCTTTCGGATGGTTTCTAACTCTTCCACATAGTTTTCCTTTACATCGCATGGATGTAATCCAAGCATGGGAAAACAATGTTCTGGATAAGCTGCTACGGTATCAAATACAGGTTTTATGGAAGCGCTATTCACATTCGGCAAAAAAAGACGTTGGATGCCATTATCAAAGCAACGTTGTAGATGTTCTTGCAGTTTTTCGGTTCCTGCATGGTAATAAATGTGTGTATGTGTATCTGTAAGCAACATAGTTTTCTGCGTGGAAGCAGCGGGTTAGGGTAAAAACTTGTTTTTATTATTATCGAATAAAGTGGTAGACTTAATTACCAAAATTTCAATTCGCTCTCCAAAGATAACTTATTAATTAGCAAAAATGAAAATTAATACAGGATTCCTTCTACAGAAACGAATTCCTTTTTTGTATCTTGGAAAAGCTAACAGGTGGAGTTCAGTCCTTCATGCCATGAATGCATAAGTGACGATTGTTATTGGCTGTTGAAAAGATACGTTTAATTAAAAAGAGTCAGAAGTCAAACATACCGTCCGATTTACTGTTAAACAGATAAAAGATGCGGTTGTTGTCCTATTTTTATAAGAACAAATGAATCATATGATGAATAAGAGGTTATGCCTGGGTTTCTTGACTTTGGCGTCGGTTATGTTTTTAAACAAACTACATGCGCAATCATTGATTGACCCTTCGGTAAAAGATATTATTCAAAAAGCCTTTCAGACAAATAAAGAATTGAAATTGAAGGCTTACGAAGTCGATAAAGCACGTCTGGAAGCCGACGGGGTAAAAGCAAACCGGCTACCACATGTCTCCGCACTCGGATTATACGGTTATGTACATAGCAATGGGAGTATTGATATTCCTACGGTTAATATCCCTTTATTGAACCTCGGCTTGTTTGAAGGCGCAACAGGATTTAGTATGCATGGTCAAGCGGCCTATGCGGGTGTGTCTGTAAAGCAGATTATTTTCTCGGGATTACAGATTCCGAATGGAATAAAAGCATTGCAGGAGAAAGCTGCGGCTCAACAATATTTAGAATCGGCCGGTCGAGAAACACTTTCAAAGGATATTATTGCTTCTTTTGATCAGCTGATGTTGTTGGATGAGGTGGATAAATTGATTGTCGATTCTGAGAAGCGATTAAAGAAAGAACAGGAAAAGGTCAACAAAGCGATTCAAAACGGCCTAGCAATACCGTATGATAGAGATAAATTGAAATTGGCCTTGCTGGAGCTGGAAGAGAAAAAGGTAGAGGTTTCTGGCAATCGGAATTTGTTGTGTCAAAAGATCGAACAAGAAACAGGGGTATCTTTTCAGGAGGTTGGCGGAATTCATTATGGACTTAAACCTATATTTTTGTCGGATCTTCCACGTGATGTTGAACAAAGATCCGAATTGAAAGCACTGGATGCTTCCTCAAAAGCGTATGAGTACCTGTATAAAAAAGAAAAGGGGGGAGCTCTTCCTGCTGTCTTTGCCTTTGGATCCGCAAACTATCTAAATGTATTCAACTCCAAACTCACGGTGAAAGATCAACCGCTATTTGGGACAGTCAACTTACAGCTTAATTCCATCAAGGGGAGCCCCAATTTAATGGTCGGCGTAGGGGTTAAATGGGATCTCTATACGGGCGGAGAACATCATAATAAGATAAAGCAAGTTAAACTCGATCAGCATATCAATACGACCAAGCGAGAAGATGCGCAAGAAAAATTAAATTTATTACTCAGCAAAAATACCGTTACCTATACGACAGGCAATCAAAAGTTGAAAGTGGGGGAACAGCAATTGAAAGTTGCCGAAAATAACCTTTCCATGGCTGTTAAACAGTACCAAGCGGGCTTAATAGATGTTACTGAGTTATTGGCTGCTGAAAACGATTGGTACAAAGTTAATTTGGGTTATTTTAACAATGTTCTGCAGCAACGTACCGCTGCGGTTGAATTACTACATACATCAGGAAAATTATTACAAACTATACATGAGTAACATGAAGAATTTATATGGGATATTATCTCTGTCTATTTTTGTTTCTTGTACAAATCAAGTGAAAGAGAAGCCTATTGAAGGCAAGGTGGAGCGAGAGCAAGTGACGGTTGTGACAAAGGTTCCGGGGAAAATTGCGAAGCTTCTGGTTGAAGAGGGTGACTTTGTGCATGCGGGTGATACCTTGGCTATTTTGAGTATTCCCGAGGTAGATGCGAAAGAAGAGCAGGCAAAGGGAGCGCTGCAGTCTGCTGACGCTCAATATAATATGGCAGTCAAAGGTGCTACGAAAGGGCAATTGGTACAATTGCAAGCAAAGGTAGATGGACTTAAGGAACAATATGAATTTGCGAAAAAATCAATAGGTAGGCTGGATGCCCTTTTGCAGGACAGCCTGATTCCGCAGCAAAAGTACGACGAGACCTACGCTAAATTTCAGGGGGCTAAAAATCAATATCTTGCAGCACAGGCTGAACTAGCTGAAGCAAAAGGAGGGGCTAGACAAGAACAGCAGATTATGGCCTTGGGGCAAAAAGAACGTGCGCTGGGAGCGGTATCTGAAGTCAATGTTGCTGCCCAGGAGAAATATGTCATTGCTCCACAGGACATGAGTGTGGAAACGATTAATCTGAAAGTCGGTGAATTGGCGATGGCAGGCTATCCGATTATCAATGGTTTCCTCGATCGATCGACCTATTTTAGATTCACATTGCCCGAAAATAAAATGGGAAAACTTCAAAAAGGAGAGGCTGTGGAGGTAGAAATTCCTTATTTGAATCACAAAAAGGTTAAAGCAAAGGTGATCAGTATCAAAGCCTTAAATTCGTACGCAAGCATTGCCTCAGCTTATCCTGATTTCGATCCGCAACAGGCTGTGTTTGAATTGAAAATTGTTCCTGAAGATGTTGCCGGTAGCAAAGATTTGTTAACAAAAACGCTTGTGGTTCTCCATGCGAATTAAAGAGCTTGACTGTGAAAAAATTTTTAGAATTGATCCAACGGGAGTTTAAGCTCTTCTTCAATAATAAAGTGCTATTGATGCTTTTTCTAGGTGCACCTGTATTGTATGGTGTCTTGGTGGGGCATGTTTATAAACAAGGTAAGGTAACTCAGATGCCGGTCATTGTGGTTGATGAGGATAATAGCCCCTTAAGCAGTTCATTTATTGATATGCTTTCAGATAATGAGAGTATTGAAGTTGCCCGTGTATTACCGTCCTTATTTGATTCAAAAGATATTGCTATGCAATATGAGGCAACTACGATTGTACATATTCCCAAGGGTTTTGCATCCGGAGTACAACAGGGGCGTTTGCCGGAAATGACTGTTTTTGTAGACGGTGCCAATACATTGACCTCCAATACCGCCATGATGGCTGTCAATGTGTGTGCCTCGACGTTGAAAGCGGGCATACAGATTCAGGCGCAAATGAAACGTGGTGTTCCGGCAAAGATCGCTGCACAGCAGTACGAACCCTTTAAGACAACTTTTGTTAAGCAGAATATTCGAAGTGGAAATTACCTGTATTTTATGCTACCGGGAGTGCTAATTACTGTGCTGCAGCAGGTCTTGCTCTTAGGCTTGGCTTTATCTTTTTCCTCAGAATTTGAAGGCAATACATTTCCGGAGCTGGTACGTAAAATCGGTAATCCCATCGGACTTATTCTTGTTAAGATATTACCTTATGTTTTGATGTCTGTCGGTATTCTGGTTTTATATTGGGGTTTTGGCCAATATTACCGTATGCCTTTACAAGCCGAATTTGGTCGCTTTGTACTCTGTACTTTCGTCTTTTTGCTTGCCGTGTGTTTTATAGGTGTACTCGTCAGTATTCTACTGCCTTCGCAGTTGAAATCGACGGAAGTCCTAATGGTAATTGCGACGCCAGCATTTATCTTGAGTGGCTTTACCTGGCCTTCTAGTCTAATGCCAGGCTGGGTGCAAGCAATTGCAAATGTAATCCCATCGACCCATTATCTACGAATTTTTAGGCTAATGTTTATTCAGCATGCTGAAAATTACCATACCGATAAGGCGTTGATCGCATTGACCATCATTATGATCATCAGTTTTATATTGGCGGTAATAATACTATGGCTGAAAATACGTAAGATCAAAAAAGAAGATAAGAAGATGAGCATATAGTGAATAAAAAAACGAACAACAAAAAAGCGGTTTCATCTCGATGAAACCGCTTTTTTGTTAACTGAAATTTACAGTCGAATTATTTTTTTGCTGCAGGAGCTTTAGTTGCAGGAGCGGTTGCCGCTGGAGCTGTAGTTCCAGTAGGCGCTACCATGCCTGGAGTTGTTGCTGTAGGAGCAGGAACTTTTCCAGGTTTGATATCCAATACTTCTACTTCAAATACTAAAGGAGCATATGGAGGGATAACACCTGAAGGGCGATCGCCATAAGCCAAAGATGAAGGAATGACTAAAGTTGCTTTTGTACCTTTGTTAAACAATTGGAATGCTTCAGTCCATCCAGGGATCACACCATCAACACCTAATTGGAATTTTAATGCTTCATAAGGACGTTGAGGGTTGAAAATTTTCTCTTTTTTAGCTACATCTGGAAGGTTTGTGTCAAATACTTTTCCTGTAGTTAATGATCCTACATAGTTCACGTGAATGGAATCACCTACTTTCGCATTTGTACCTGTTCCAGGTTTAGTAATTACATATTGAAGACCTGAAGCTGTTTTCGTTGTTTTCAAGCTTTTATCCTTGATGTATTTTTCAAGTTTAGCTGGTTCAGCTGCCTTGTGTTTGTTCAATTCTTCTTCAAAATATTTCTGAACTTGTTCACCCAATTGTTGGTCTGTTAACTTTCCTTTTTTGAAGTGTTTTTTGACTTTGATCGAATAAACAATGAATTTATCTGCAAACTCTGGTTTTGGTTGATGTGTTTTAGCAGCCATAGAATCCAAATTGATTTTGAATACCAAGCTATCGCCTTCACCTACGTATTTGAATAAACCTGTAGGGTCACCTGGATTTTTTGCGATGATACTATCTGGATATAATTGAACGATTTGAGGGACTCCCATGTCATACGTACTTTGCATTGTAGAATCTCTGTCCGTTTTCACAACCATGTCAAGTGCTAATAAATCGCCTGATACTGCTTTTTCTTTTGCATTATCATCCACGATTTTATACTCAAGACCACCTTCAGCCTTTTTGAATTTTTGGCATGACGTCATCAAAAGACCGGCAGCCGCGAAAAATAGAATTGCTTTCTTCATTTTCTAATGTATGTTACGATATCTTATTTTGTTAATATTTCTTTATAATTTGGTAAAACCGATTTGAATTTTGCAATCACTGCTTCAAGGCTTTCTTTCGAATTACCTCCTGAAGCGTTAAGATGCCCACCTCCATTGAAATACAATTTACAGATCTCATTGCAAGGAACTTCTCCAATCGAACGCAAAGATAGTTTAATTTGTTCATTTCTGTCAATAATTAAAGCAGCCAATCGAATTCCTTTGATAGAAAGGGCATAATTGACTAATCCTTCGGTATCACCGGTGATCACTTCAAACTGCGTGAGATCCGCTTTGGTTACATGGATAATGGCGGTGTTATATTCATGGATAACCTCTAGACGATTCAATAGACAGAACCCTAAGAATTTCAGGCGGCTTTCTGACGAGCTATTGTAAATCTCTTCGTGAATAGCCCAGTTTTGTGCACCGCAATCAATGAGTGATGCAATGATGCGATGAATTTCAGCAGTGGTAGAACGGAAGCGGAAAGAGCCCGTATCGGTCATAATACCGGTATATAGGCATGTCGCCATGTCAGCACTGATATGGTCTGGATCTTGCATCTCATGGACTAAGAAGCGATAGATCAATTGTGCCGTCGCTGCAGCAGATGGATCCCAAAATGCGTAGTCTTCAAATCCTTCCGGATCTAAATGGTGATCAATCATGCATTTGATTCCTTTCGCTTGACGAATAGGTTCACCCATTTCGTGAATCCGGGCAAGGCCATTAAAATCTAAGCAGAAAATGAATTCAGCTGCGTCAATCTGTTGATTGTGCAGGTCAATATCCTGCGTATAAATTTGTACATTTTCTAAGCCAGGCAACCAATCCAAAAAGGCTGGAAAGTCTGACGGTACAATGAGATTTACGTGGTGTCCTTTCGCGGTCAACCAAAAATATAATCCTAAAGATGAACCCAATGCGTCCCCATCTGGTTTGTAGTGCGTTGTAATTACAATACGTTTTGGTTCAGCTAATAATTCTTTTAATTCTTCCGATTTCAGCATAGTCATATTAAGTCTGCAAACCTACTATAAAAAAATTAGATTAGACAAATTTTTTATAAAGATCTTTTAGCATCTTATAGCGTTTGGTGTTGATTTTAAAAAATTGATTTTCAGGTTTTTAAAACTTATAAACATAGATCTTGAAATCCCGCTTCATGCAGATTAAATAATTGGCATTGTCGCCAAAGTTAATCGGTCCATAATAGAACTTTGAAAAACCTTCTACAGGGAATCCCTCCTGGACCAAGCCATCGGATCCGAAAACATAAATCATGCGGTTGTCAGTTCCAACACCTATGATATCAGATTTACCTATTCGTTTAAAAAACAGCGGTCTGTTACTGGCCTCTTCGATGAATTTATATTCAAAGTAGGAAGACGAGTCTCTTGAACTGTAGGCATTCAGTTTGTTGTTGGCTAGAATAACAAAA
Source organism: Sphingobacterium sp. UBA7253 (assembly GCF_002472745.1). Taxonomy (NCBI): domain Bacteria; kingdom Pseudomonadati; phylum Bacteroidota; class Sphingobacteriia; order Sphingobacteriales; family Sphingobacteriaceae; genus Sphingobacterium; species Sphingobacterium sp. UBA7253. The sequence continues at coordinate 104,730 of NZ_DKSP01000201.1, forward strand.
TCTCTGTCAGCACCACCGCTAATATCTTCAAAATTAAAGAACGCATCTTTACCCCAATCACCTAGTTTTATTTTTTTGGTTTCGCCTTCGAAAGGAATTTTGAATACGCTGCCTTTATTGTTTGCCAAGTAAATGAAGGAGTTTTTTTCATCCGACGCCGCAACTAAACCAATTGGATTTTTAACACTTTCCCCATCGGTATCCATTGTTTTTTTACGGATGATCTTACCATTTTGATCGAAGAAATACACGGAAGCAGTGCTTGTACCGGCAATAATATAATTTGTCTGTCCCAGGCTGGTTGTTTTTAGATCGAATAAAATTCGGCCATCCACGCTATTATTTTCAAAGCCCTCCACTTTTTTGCCATCCAGGGTATACGCAAGAATGCGGTCTGTTGCCGGAATGTAAATACGTTGTTCTTTATTGAAGGTGGCGATTGTAGCTCCGTAAGTTGCCGAGTATGGAAGTTCAACGGAGAAGCCAGTTCTGTTTTTACCATCGGGCATAAAGCGATACAAGCGGTTTTTTGTAACGGCGACAATACTGAGATCCTGTAACTGAATTGGCTCGCCCAAAATTTCACCTTGGAAGAGGTTTTGCCAGAGTTCTTTTCCATCTGGCGAAAATGCATGTACCGTATGATCTTGTTCTTGAATCAGGATAAACTTGTTCTTCCCATCTTGATCGAAAATCCAAGGTTTATTGATAATTCGGTTCTCCAGCTGGACTGTCCATTCTGGTTTGCCGCCTAATCTCGTATCACTCTTAAAGAGGGCATATAAACTAGACGAAAATGTGCCCTGATTGCCACTCAACTGGTAAGACCAGGAGTAGAAATTTTGAAAGCCATATGCATCCTCATCTTTAAAGTTCTTTGCAAAGTCAGCTTTTAAGTTATCTAGAATATTGCTTTTACCAGCTTTAGGTTCTAAATAGAAAGTCACGTTGCTGCGGCTATTCTGCAATGCTGCATGATTTTTGAAAATAGCCGTTCCGGAAAGAAATTGCTTTTCCCGGAAAGATTCCCGATAATCTCTCAAGATGCCCGTCCGTGTAGCTACCACCATAATGTTATCTACAATGGTAAAATAGGGTCGGGTAAAGCTTTTGAAAGGTTCACCAAATAGCGCATGTAAGAGATTCGAATATTTAAATTGATAGATTGAATCACCTACAGATGAGCTGAATTTCTTGAGATTATCAGCAAACTGCGTTGAATCCGAAATGCTGATCAAACCTATTGCATCCTGATTATCCAATTCCGCGAGCGCAAATTCATCGTTGAAAATTGGCGCGATGATACTGTCAAATGATACTTTGCTGTCTTCTTCAAAGTTCTTTATACTTTTAGCCAATCGGCCGTCTTCTTTTTGCTGTACCAACAAGGCTTTCAGTCCGCTTCGAAAACTATGGGGATCTGAAATACTAAAGTCTATATAAGATGCAGCATTTTTAGGCAGATAATTCCCCAGAGCTTGCACTTGAGCCGTCTGCGTTGCAAATAACTGTAGGTAGCTATTTTTGCTCGCCGTGAGATCTGTTTCACCCTTAAAAATAAAAGCATCCTTTTTGAAATTCATGTTCCAGGACGTTTGGCCCTTCAGCGAATCGATTAAGTTGAGATAAGTGCCAAATTTGGATTTCATCAATATTCGAGCAATTTGCGCCAATTGTTCATTGAAAAAATAGAGACTAAGTGGCGTGTTTTTATTGTTATGGTTTACGAAGAACTCGATTTGTTTGGTACTTATTTTCTTAACCTGTTTATCAAAGATCTGGGAAAGTACCTGTTTGGAGTAGCTGGCGAAAATGATTTCGTGGGAATAAGCGCAATAAAGTGTACTATCCTTGCTGCCTTGATTAAGCCCATAAAATCGTTGCCCTAAGGTGTCAAAAGGTTGTATTTTGTAGTTTTTACCGACGTTTCCAAGTAATGTTGCCAGCGAGTTATTATCAATGCTTTGACCAACCTGAACGCTATATAATGGGGTAATCTGGTCTTTTTCCTGGTGAAAGGAGAGTAATATTTGCTGCCCCGCTACAAGAGGTGCTAACTGTTCACTACGTAATAATTCGTCTTTAAGACGCTCCAGGTTGCCAAAATTGCGTTGACCTATAATGGCTTTAAAGAGCTCATAGTCATTGAAGATCGTATCTACAGTCTGATCATTGGCAAAGGAGGCAATTGCTAATGTACTTTCAGGAAGATATTGTAAAGCTTTAGAATCTTGTTTATTGTTTTTATTGAAGTCTCCAAAAAGATAGATCGTGGCCGCGATGACCGCGATGAATAATATAACAGTGATGATGATTGTTTTTTTCATCCTTTTTATTTTTTTCAATGTCTGATAGGAACTCGAATAAATCGCCACTACCACGCTGGTCGATGCGATTAAAAATCCAGTTTGATCAGAACAACTATTTATGAGGTACTCATTTTCTTGTCAGCAGAATAAGTACACTAAATTTGTTTTTTTTATGGTGATGAAGCCATCATGCGGCAGATGTTTATCAAGAATATACAAATCTTGCACCTCGTTCAAGATTTCGGTGAGCTGCACGATGCTCATGATGATTCATACGTAAAACAAACCTAATAAAAATATATGGGAAGAGATAGAAAATCGTTCCTATAATGCGCCTTTGTAATATAAATTTAACAAAAAATTCCTTATTTTGCTCTGTTTTTAATACATTTATCGCTAGAAACTCATTTTCAGCATTCACTTTAACATAATGAATAAGAAAATCATTTTAGCCGCTTCGTTGTTGGGAGCATTAGCTGTAATATTAGGGGCCTTTGGTGCTCATGGTCTAGAAGGAAAGGTAAGTACATATCATATTGAAACTTGGAAAACTGCAAATCAGTATCATTTCTATCATACCTTCGCCCTGCTATTTTTATCCACTTTTTCGCGAGCAAAGACGTACTCCATTAAAGTGTCATTTATAGCTTTCCTCATTGGTATACTTTTTTTCTCGGGATCGTTATATGTCTTAAGCGTGCGCGAAATAACCGGCTTTGGAAATCCGTCTATTTTAGGACCTATCACCCCTTTGGGAGGATTGTCGTTAATCGTTGGCTGGGTTGCATTATTTATTGCTGCACTAAAAAATAAATCGTAATCCTATTTAATTGCCTATGTTCATACGAAATCATATTCGTATCTAATTATAACGGAGCCTTCTTGAATAGATTTCAGGAAGGCTTTTTTAGGTTGCAATTGATTGAGCTTTGATCTCTTGGTTTTTTCACTCCGATATCGCTTTGAGCCCGCATGGGTGTTGTCGGTTTAGGTATCGCCGGGGTCGTTTGACCTCTTTTCCTGAAGTTTTTTTTGTACTTTTATACCATAATTTGAATTTATGTCCAATCCACAATCTACGATTTTTAGTGAAAGAGATACGCTGTTTGTTGATGTGGTCCTACCACTAGCATTGGCAAGAACATATACTTATCGTATTCCGATTGACTGGAATGATCGTGTGCAGGTTGGTGTACGCGTCATTGTGCAATTTGGGAAGAATAAGATCTATTCTGCGGTTGTGAAGTCCATTAGTCAGGAGGCGCCAAAGCACTATGAAGCAAAGTATATTTTGGACATCATTGATGACAAACCCATTGTCAATTTGGCTCAATTTAAACTTTGGGATTGGCTAGCCGATTATTACATATGTAGTTTAGGCGAGGTCATGCAGGCTGCGCTACCTTCGGCATTGAAGCTGGCCAGTGAGACCAAAGTCGTTTCATCGATTGCGACAGATTTTGACCGTTCTACACTTTCAGATAAAGAGTATCTTATCATCGAGGCTTTGGAGGTGGCGGGAGAACTTAAAGTCAATGATATTGTGAAATTGCTGGGACAAAAAACAGTCTTCCCCATATTGAAGCAATTATTTGACAAAGGAATTGTTTTGATTTCTGAAGAGATTACAGAAAGATATAAACCCAAGACCAAAGCATTTTTACGTTTTGCTCCCGACTTTAGAAATGAAGATGCAAAAAGAGAATTGTTGGATAGCTTAAACCGTGCGCCAAAACAACAAGATGCGGTATTGGCATTTATGCAGCTGGTCAAAAAAACCGAGGAGATCACGCGGCCCATGTTGGCTGAGGCCTCGGGCTGTGGTAACGGTGCTATTACGGCTTTGATTGACAAAGGTGTTTTTGAAATAAAGGAAAAGGTTGTATCCCGGTTCCAGGGGGAAGATATCGAACTGGATGCCAATTTTCAATTTAATGAAAACCAGCAAAGGGCCTATACTGAAATACAAGAGTCGTTTGAAGATAAGGAAGTTACCCTGTTACATGGTGTTACTGCTTCGGGAAAAACACAGATTTATATACGGCTTATCGAACAAGCAATTGCAGCTGGAAAATCAGCCCTCTATCTACTGCCTGAGATTGCGCTGACAGCACAGATTACGGCACGCTTAAAGCTGCATTTCGGCGATAAATTGGGGGTGTACCACTCCAAGTTTAATGATAATGAACGTGCCGAGGTATGGCATAAAGTAATGAAAAATGAATTTCAGGTCGTGATTGGGGCCCGTTCTTCAGTTTTTCTGCCCTTTCAGGATTTAGGGATTATCATCGTTGATGAAGAGCACGAAAGCTCCTATAAACAGTTTGATCCAGCTCCACGTTACCATGCCCGAGATACGGCTATTTACCTCGGGTTTCTACATCAGACCAAAGTGCTATTGGGATCAGCGACGCCTTCTTTGGAAAGTTATTACAATGCCAAGGCTAAGAAGTATGGTTTTGTGCAACTGCTTGAGCGTTATGGCAACGCACAATTGCCAAGTATTGAGTTGGTGAATATTCCCGAAGAGGGAAGAAAAGAAAATATGTTTTCCTATTTTTCTGGCACCTTGTTAAAAGCAATTGAAGAAGCCGTAAAAAATAAAGAGCAGGTTATATTATTTCAAAATAGACGTGGGCACACGACAATGATCCAATGTAATACCTGTGGATTCGTTGCAAAATGTGTCAATTGTGATGTCAGCTTAACCTATCACAAGAGCTCTAATATGATGCATTGCCATTATTGTGGTCATGTGGAGCCTCCACTTCGTGTTTGTCCGGCCTGTGGAATGCCGCATATCGAAAGTAAAGGATTCGGTACAGAAAGGGTAGAGGAAGAACTTGAAATCCTGATGCCCGAAATTCGCATCGGTCGGTTGGATCTGGATTCCACAAAAGGTAAATACGGTTTCGATAAAATTATCACGGCTTTTGATGAGCATGAATTTGATGTTCTTATTGGGACGCAAATGGTTGCTAAGGGGCTCGATTTCGGAAGAGTAAGCCTCATCGGTGTTGTCAATGCAGATACGATCATTAACTTTCCGGATTTCCGTTCGTATGAACGATCTTTTTCGTTATTTTCCCAGGTAGCAGGACGTGCAGGTCGGCGCGAAGCAGGCGGAAAAGTGATCATTCAGAGCTACACCACGAATCATCGGGTGTTAGAACAGGTGGTCAATAACGATTATGAAGGGATGTTTATGACGGAAATTACAGAACGAAAAAACTATCTTTATCCTCCTTTCTACCGGCTTATTCGGATTGATATTAAACATACGGATTTTCAGAAATGCTATGATTCGGCCAATCGTTTTGCCTCGGCGCTGCGTCAACAATTGGGTGCAAGGGTATTGGGTCCGGAACCGCCTTTAGTTTCACGCGTGCGGAATAATTTTATCCAGACCATTACCTTAAAGATTGAACGCACAAATATTAGTATTGCGAAGGTCAAGGAATTGATCCGCTCGGTTCTCCTGGATTTTGAAATAGATAAAACCAATGCTGGTGTACGCGTTCAGGTCGATGTAGATCCATATTAGCGACAATTATTACCCATATAGCTTTTAAAGACTTGCGTTTTAGGTAAAGTTAAACCACATGCGCTTATCGTTTTGTTCGGTCCCAAATTCAAGAGGTCAGCGTAGATTGGGCATAAGGACAGGTGATTTGGAAAATAAAGCAAATTGACTTGAAAATGTGTACTGTATTGGTATTGAATTATTTGTGATTAATTCTGCTTAATGTGCCTTTTAAAAGGTAAATTTGAAACATCATGGCGTACAAGTTTATTGATAATTATCGAGAGAAAGGTGCTCGTAAGAAATTGGTTGAACATCTTAAAAGCCGGGGGATTGCGGACCAGAAAGTATTAGATGCCATTGGCAAGGTACCACGTCACTATTTTTTTGATGAAACATTCTGGAATCAGGCCTATCGGGACATTGCTTTTCCAATAGGTGACGGGCAAACAATTTCACAGCCGTATACCGTCGCCTATCAATCCGAACTGCTCCACGTCAAAAAAGGAGATAAAGTACTGGAAATTGGTACGGGATCGGGATACCAAACCTGTATCTTATTGGAACTTGGCGCAGACGTATATACCATCGAACGTCAGGAAAACCTATATCAACGAACCATTCAAGTGTTGCCGTACATGGGCTATAAACCGAATTTCTTTTTGGGCGATGGCTCCAAGGGAATTGAAGAGCACGCTCCTTATGACAAGATTATTGTAACTGCGGGTGCGCCATTCGTGCCAGAGGTTATGTTAAAGCAGCTGAAAATGGGCGGAATTTTTGTAATCCCTGTAGGAGACGAAAAATCGCAAAAGATGATGACGATCATTCGCGTCGGTGAAAATGATTTTGACCGTATCGAATTGGATACTTTTCGTTTTGTGCCTTTGGTGGGTGATCAAGCCTGGTAGGATATCCATTCAACCAGCTTAAACGACTTCCCTCAAGGTCTTTAAGCGACACCAAAACATCCATGATTAAATTGAAATGAACGTGAAAGAATAAATATTCACCTTATGACTCCAACTGCAATACTATATGACCAGAAGCATCGCGAAATCGCTTCAACTGTCCTCAAATTAAATAAACAAGTCAACACGCTCAGCTTGTCGCGGCTATTTGTGATACTCGGTGGCGGAGCATTATTATTTTATACCTTTCAACTGGAAAGCCTTCCGCTGGTTTTTTTCTGTTTTTTTGCATTATTGTTCCTATTCGCCTATCTCGTGCGGAAGCAGAGCCAGCTAGAGCTTCAGAAGAACTATTTTGAAGCCTATCTGAAAGTTTTGGCAAATGAACAGGCCCTGGCGGACGGAAAATTAAATATGTATGATCATGGCCAGCATTTCGAAAACGGAGCTCATCCTTATAGCTCCGATATGGATGTCTTTGGAACATACTCCTTATTTGCACAGATAAATCGGGCAACGACCAAACAGGGAATTGATCTTTTGGCTTCTTGGCTTGATGCACCTCTCCAAAGCCATCAAATTCAACGCAATCAAGAAGCTTCCCAGGAACTTGAAAATGAATCGGAATGGATATGGGATTTTCAGGCAAAGCTTTTGGCCAATCTGAACCATAAATTGGATATCAAAGCATTTTTGACAAATTACTTTCAAGACCGAAATTTTCAGTTCGGAAATGCCTTCATGCGAGTCTATCTCAAAGTAGGGCCTGTTTTATTTTTGGTCGCTTTAGTCGGCAGTTTTTTCGTGCCAAAATTGGCTGGGGTGGCAACATTGATAGGGCTATTTCATATTCTTTGGGCATTAGCCAAAGCTGGAAGTGTTAGTATATTCTCCTCTCGAATAGACAAGATAGGTGGCGTGCTGGGCTCATACGCAGAGGCGATTCAATCTATTGAAGACCACGCATGGAAGTCTATTGCTATGCGGGAGATTGCGGGAGAGCTTAAACAAAACCAGGGTACAGAATCCATTTCCCTTGCCTTTAAGAAACTCGCTGGTCTTATTAATAATTTGGACGCCCGGAATAATGTCTTTGTCGGGATATTTCTAAACTTGTTTCTGCTTTGGGATTTTAGACAAGTATTGGCTATTGTTGACTGGAAGAATAAATACGAACACGAGATTCTAAATTCATTTGATACCTTAGCTAAGGTTGAGGCTGTAACTAGCCTTGCTATTTGGATGAGAAACCATTCGTCGTACATTTATCCAGTAATTTTGGATAACCCACTGGAAAATAAGATTGATGCGCAAGGGGTATATCATCCATTGATTCCAAGCAATCAGGTTGTAGCCAATGATTACAGTAGTATAGACCATCGAGTTGCTTTGGTGACAGGTTCAAATATGGCTGGAAAGAGTACGTTTCTGCGGACAGTAGGTATTAATGCAATTTTGGCATATGCCGGAGCTGCGGTTGCTGCAGCTTCTTTTCAGCTCCCGATTTATAAACTGATATCCTATATGCGAATCAAGGATAATTTGAATGAAAGTACGTCGACCTTTAAAGCTGAATTGAATCGGATGAAATTTATATTGGATACAGTTTCAGCACATAGCGATAGTTTTTTTCTAATCGATGAGATGCTTCGTGGGACAAATTCTGTCGACAAATATCTGGGCTCCCGTGCAATTATAAAGAAACTGGTTCGATTGGATGGTAAAGGTATGGTGGCTACACATGACTTACAGCTGTCCAGTTTACAAGAGGAATTTCCGGGAGATATCAAAAATTATCATTTTGACATTCGTGTCGACGAGGGTCAGATGCTGTTTGATTATAAGCTGAAGATAGGAGAATGTAAAATATTCAATGCTTCGCTTTTATTGAAAGGTATAGGAGTGGATATCGACGAAAATATGGAATAAAAATGACGGAACTGGAGCTAGATTGGTTTACATTTGTCTCCTCTTAAATCCACTTAATAAAAAAATAAATGACTTTACAAGAACGTATTGATTTATCAGAAACACACGTCTGCACGACCGTGTTTCCGTTTTTGACGAATCATCACGATACCTTATTCGGCGGCAAGGCGATGTCCATTATGGACGAAGTATCGTTTATGGCTGCAACACGATTTTGCCGCAAAACGTTGGTGACTGTATCGACAGATCGTATAGACTTCAATAGGGCAATTCCTTCCGGAAGTATTATTGAAGCTATCGCAAGGGTTCAGAATGTAGGCCGGACCAGCTTGAAGGTGAAGGTCGAGATATTTTTGGAACATATGTACAAGGAGGGAAGAGAACTGGCCATTGAGGGTGTTTTTACATTTGTTGCCCTAGATGAAAACAAACAGCCAATTCCAGTCCTTGAAGGCTTGGATATTGAATAAAATTTTAGCATTCCGAATGCGGAAACTCAGGAGAGAATTTTTTAAAATTATAACATCGAAAAAGGGACGCATCTGCGCCCCTTTTTTCTTTGAGAGAGTGATCCAGAATTTTATAGGTCATCTCTACAACGTTGTGATTCTATGGTGTTTTATGCTTTTTTTATTCGTTTCGTTTGATTGGGCCGAGGTCATTAAGCTCTTCGGTTGTAAATAGGCGATAATGAACTTTGAAAGTTTTACCCAGTGGCGTTTCCAATGAGAATCCTCCGGGACCAAACCCATCCAGTACATCGAGGGTGAAATGCGCATGTTTCCAATATTCAAAGAGATCACGATCCACCCAAAATTCATATCCTTCAGCTAATCCGATCATGGCATCATTCGTCCTCGGAAAATACCCTCCTTCCTCAAAACACTGTGGCTGCGTACCCTCGCAACAGCCTCCGGCTTGATAAAACATTAATTTACCATGCTTTGCTTCAAGTTCATGGATGAGCTCCCTTGCTTTTTCAGTGATGTCTAATCTATTAATCATGGTGAAATCAGTTTATGTGTTTTAGCGTTGGTTCATATGAAATTCAGCGGAAGGGGCAGCATTTGCTCCCCCTAGACTCGGGTATCAAGCTGTTCGAAAAGTATACCCGGTATGCTTCAGTTAAAAGAAGCCAAGTTTTTCTTTGCTGTAGGAAATCAACATATTCTTGGCTTGTCTGTAATGGGCAAGCATCATTTTATGGTTTTCCCGTCCAATTCCTGATTGTTTGTATCCGCCAAATGGAGCGCCAGCTGGGTAGGAGTGGTACTGATTTACCCATACACGTCCAGCTTGTATGGCACGTGGAACCTGATAAAGCTGATGTGCATCTCGGGTCCATACACCTGCTCCGAGACCATACATGGTATCGTTGGCGATGGCAATTGCTTCTTGTTCGTCTTTGAACGTGGTCACTGCAAGCACGGGGCCGAAGATTTCTTCCTGGAAAATGCGCATGCTATTATCACCTTTGAATAGGGTGGGTTTGATGTAGTAGCCTTCTTCAAAACCAGCACCAACATTGTTTTCATCTCCGCCAGTCAATACTTCGGCTCCTTCTTCTTTGCCAAGTTTAATATAGGACATGATCTTATCTTTTTGAATCTTCGATGCCTGAGCACCCATCATTGTTGTTGGGTCTAATGGATCCCCGACTTTGATCTGATTAACCCGATCGATCACTTTAGCAATGAATTTTTCATAAATATCCTCCTGGATCAGTAGACGAGAGGGGCAGGTGCAAATTTCGCCCTGGTTGAGCGCGAATAATACCGCCCCTTCAACTGCTTTGTCCAAAAATGCATCATCTGCATCCATTACCGAACTGAAGAAAATATTGGGCGATTTTCCCCCCAATTCTAGGGTTACCGGGATGATATTTTCAGTCGCATATTGCATGACCAAACGTCCTGTTGCTGTGGAGCCTGTGAATGCTGCTTTGGAGACCTTAGGATTGGTGACCAAGGAACGACCAAGTTCTGCGCCGAAACCGTTGACGATATTGACCACTCCGGCAGGAATCAAATCACCGATGATTTCCATAAGAACAAGAATAGATGCTGGTGTACTTTCAGCGGGCTTTAATACGACAGTGTTCCCTGCAGCAAGGGCCGGAGCTAGTTTCCATACGGCCATCAGAATCGGGAAATTCCATGGAATAATCTGTGCAACAACACCGATTGGTTCGTGTACAATCAGCGACACCGTATTGCTGTCCAGTTCGCTTATGGACCCCTCTTCAGCACGGATTACACCGGCAAAATACCGGAAATGGTCGATGGCTAATGGGATATCCGCATTGAGTGTTTCACGTACAGCTTTTCCGTTGTCTATTGTTTCAACGGCTGCGATATATGCTAAATTAGCTTCAATGCGGTCAGCAATTTTATTGAGGATAATACTTCGTTCTGTAGCGGAGGTTTTTCCCCAGGTTTCAAAAGCTTTGGCTGCAGTGTTGACAGCGAGATCCAGATCTTCTTTTGTTGAATGGGCAACTTGAGTAAACACTTTTCCGTCTACCGGCGAGATATTATCGAAGTATTTTCCTTGAATTGGTGCGACAAATTTACCACCAATGTAGTTGTCATATCGTTCTTTGAACGATGGTCTTTTGATTGCGCTCATATGGTTTATTATTAATTATTTTTAATCCCTTCTTATCAAAGTTAGCCAGCAATTATTCAATAGCGTAGCAGAATTGATCCAAAACATAGCACAATTGTGGCAGATGAATTTCGGCTACAATTTATTTTTTTTATTATATTTGATTGACTGCCAATTATATTTAATTGTTGCACTATGGGAGATAGGACGCTGATTCATACATTGCCATTTTCGCGGGCTGGGGAGCTTAGCACATTAGTGGAGAACCGACGCGCATTTACGTTAGATAGCTTGGAGCTTAATATCTACGAAACATATCGGGTATCGCAGCATGTGCCTTTATGTTTTGAGGATTTGGTTATGATTAACATGATCCAAGGTAAAAAGATCATGCATTTGGAGAATGTAAAGGCTTTTGACTATCTGCCCGGTCAGATGATGGTGTTGCCTGCATCGGTGGCTATGCATATTGACTTTCCGGAAGCGAGCCTCGACCAGCCCACGCAGTGTACCGCTTTAACAATTCATAAAGAGAAGATAGCAGCAGTCTTGGACTATCTAAATGAGTTTTATCCGAAAGAACAATTTAGTCAGTGGCGGATTGATCCGGATTTTTTTCATCTGTACAATTCGACTGAGCTCGCCGACCTGGTGAACAAGTTGTTTCAAATTATTATTAGCGAAAATCCGTTGAAAGATGTACTTGCAGATTTGACTTTTAAAGAGCTTACGATTCGGCTACTTCAGTCACAGTCGCTGATTGCATTAAAAATTGGGAAGTCGCCCAACAAGGTGCTGTTACATGTGCAGGAATTTATTCAGAAACATATTACCGAGAAAATTTCAATTGGTTTATTGGAGCGGACTGCCCACATGAGCAAAGCGAGTCTTACGCGGATGTTTAACCGTGAACTTGGACTTAGTCCGATGGAGTATGTGATCCAACAGCGTATCGAGAAGGCAAAAAAAATGCTTTTACTCACCCGGAATGTAAAGGAGTCTTGCTATGGGGCTGGATTTAATGATGTCAACTACTTTGTCAGGCTTTTTAAAAGCAGGGTAGGAATGACGCCAGGCGCATTTGTCCTGGCGCGTTAATCTAGAATTTCATCACGCGATCAAGCTCTCGTTTAACATCTCTTTCTTTGATGTTTTCTCGTTTGTCAAAATCTTTTTTACCCTGTGCCAAGGCAATTTCAACTTTGGCAAACCCCCGGGAACTGATAAAGATGCGTAGGGGTACAATGGTAAAACCACGTTCTTCCCCCTTCTCTTTTAGCTTTTTTAATTCTCTTTTTGTCAATAGTAGTTGACGGTCGCGTTTTGCTTCATGGTTATAAAAAGATCCCATGGAGTATTCAGCGATGTGCATGTTTCGGATATATAATCCGTCCTCAAAAAAACTACAGAAACTATCGTTAATATTTGCCTTTCCTTCGCGTATGGATTTTATTTCTGTACCCAATAATCGAATTCCTGCAATGTACTTGTCCAGTAAGTGGTATTCAAAAGAAGCTTTTTTATTTTTTATATTGATATCTGAAGATAAAGCCATATATTGTTGTATATTAGTAAGTCTATACCATTGCTATTGCAATGAACCTAAATGTAACTAATTATAGGATAATTTAAAGTTCGCAAATATAATTATTAAAATTGTCTTATTTTAAAGTAGAATTGTGTGGGCAGATGTTAGCGGAGTATTAAAATAAAATTAACGGTTTTGGGCGATGTGTTAAAAATATGACTAAATTTAAGCGAAAGTCAGATTATGTTTTCGTATGTTTGCAACGTTTTTTGGAATTATTGTGAATATATACAACGTAGAATTTCAACTTGCATTGTGCATATTAGCAGATTTTTAGTCGGAGACCGAGTTTTTTATATAAAAGTCCAATTCGATAATTTTGTTTGTTACAATAACATCTAAAAGTTAGAAATAGTTTTAGAAATACCTTTTTATCGCATGAGTAAAGGAAAGTTAGGCGAAAAAATATCGCAATTTAAGATTGTTGAGGAGTTGAAAGCTAAGGGCTTATATGCCTATTTTAGACCTATTCAATCAAAACAAGATACCGAAGTAAAAATCGATGGTAGACGTGTATTGATGTTTGGTTCTAACTCTTATTTAGGGTTAACGACTGATACACGTATTATAAAGGCAGCGCAAGATGCTTTGGAAAAGTATGGTACTGGATGTGCTGGATCTCGTTTCTTAAACGGTACGTTGGATATTCACGTGGAACTGGAAGAAAAATTATCTGCTTATGTAGGTAAAGAAGCCGCGATTCTTTTTAGTACAGGATTCCAATCAAATCTAGGCCCTTTGTCATGTCTAATGGGACGTAATGATTATATTTTGTTGGATGAACGTGACCACGCGTCAATTATTGATGGTAGCCGTTTGTCTTTTTCCAAAGTAATCAAATACGGTCATAACAATATGGAGGACTTACGTGCTAAGTTATCACGCCTACCTGAGGATAGTGCCAAGTTAATTTGTACGGATGGTATCTTTAGTATGGAGGGTGATATTGTTAATTTGCCTGAGCTTACATCGATTGCCAATGAGTTTGATGCTGCCGTAATGGTTGACGACGCACACAGTTTAGGTGTTATTGGGCACAAAGGAGCTGGTACAGCTTCTCATTTTGGGCTTAATGATGATGTAGACTTGATTATGGGTACATTTAGTAAATCGTTAGCTTCTTTAGGTGGATTTGTGGCCGGTGATGCAGATGTGATTGATTTCTTAAAACATAATGCGCGCTCTGTGATGTTCAGTGCTTCAATGACTCCAGCTTCGGTTGCTTCAACATTGAAAGCTTTGGAAATTATTCAAAATGAGCCTGAGCATATTGAAAAATTATGGAAAAACACAGATTATGC